>USQS01000001.1 GCA_900556865.1 uncultured Clostridium sp.
CTTTTTATCTATTTTAATCTTTTTTTTTCGATTTTATTCTATTTTTTTTATAATTAAAATAATATTTTTATTTATTTTTTTCCTTAAAAAGTTTAATTTCATCGTTTTTTGTTTTATTTTTTCTTCATATTATTTGATTATGAGCTGTTAAAAATTTTTACAGCCTATATCGTTTCGTTTTTATATTTTTATCTCTTTTTTTCTTTTTTTTTCAATTTTATTCAATTTTTATCTTTTTTTTTCG
Organism: uncultured Clostridium sp.; assembly: GCA_900556865.1. Taxonomy (GTDB): domain Bacteria; phylum Bacillota; class Clostridia; order TANB77; family CAG-508; genus CAG-269. The sequence goes on from USQS01000001.1 coordinate 245, forward strand.
TTTTTAATTAATTAATTAATTTTAATAAATAAATTATTAATTAAATTTATAAAAACGGCTTATTTTAGATTTTAATGCTTTCTTTTTTTCTTATCCACAATTTGTGAAACTATTGTGGATAACTTATATCAATTTTTCACAATTTCACTTACTATTTTTTAATATAATAAGGCAAGAGATTTTTCTCTTACCTATTTTTTTTATTCTCCTTTTAATCTAATTGGTAAAATCATATAAACATAATCATTATTTTCCACAGATTTTATTAAACATGGGGATACATTAGTTCCAAATTCAACAAAAATTTCTTCTTCGTCTATAGCTTTTAAGCTATCTAGAAAATATTTTGGATTAAATCCTACCTCTAAATTCTTTCCTTCTGTTGAAATAAATACTTCCTCTTTTGCATCTCCTGTTTGGTTAGTACAAAGAATTGTTAATTTTCCAATATCTATTGTTACTTTAACAGGATATTTTTTTTCTTTTTCCATACTTGATGATGAAATTAAACTTATTCTTTCAAAACTATTTTGTAAACTATTTTTTTCAACTCTAATTCTAGTTTGCCAATTTTCTGGAATAACAGATGCATAATTTAAAAATTCTCCATCTAAAATTCTAGTTACAATTTTACAATTTTCCATTTCAAAAACAGCTTGGTTTTTAGAAATGCCTATTTTTACGGGTTCAAATGAATCTTCTAATATTTTATTTACTTCATTTAATGATTTAGCTGGAATAACAGCTTTAAAATCATTTACTTGAACTGGTAGATTTATTGTTCTTAAAGCTAATCTAAAACCGTCAATAGCAACAATATTTAATTTATTATTTTTAATTTCAAATAAACATCCTGTAAAAATTGGTCTATTTTCTTCTGTACTAACAGCAAAAATTGTCTTTTTAATCATATTTTTTAAAGCACTTTGTTCTAGTTCTATAGAATTTTCAATTTCTATTTTTGGTAATTCTGGAAATTCATCTGGATTCATTGTTGCAAGTTTGTATAATGCACCTTCACATTCTATTGTTAATAAATTGTTTTCGTTAATGTTAATATTTATTTCTGAATCTGGTAATTTTCTAATAATTTCAGTAAACATCATAGCATTTACTACTGTACTTCCCTGTTCTTTAACATCACATTCCATTGTATATTCAATCCCAAGTTCTAAATCATATGTAGTAAGTTTTATTTCTTTATCATTTGTTTGTATAAGTATTCCTTCAAGAATAGGTTTAGTAGTTTTAGAAGCAACTCCTTTAACTACTGAATTAAGAGCTTTTATTATTTTATCTTTATAACAAATAAATTTCATTAAATATCATCCTTTCATAAAAAGTTTTTAAAAACAAATTTTTTGATGTCGGGTTATATATATTTATATTTAATATTAATATAATATATATAGTAGTAGTAGTAGTAGGTGCTGTGGAAAGTGTGGAAAACTGTGTGGAAACTATATATCCGTAGAGAAAAACGTATGGATAAATCTGTGGAAAACTACCCTATGTTATCCACAGTTTCCACATTCAAATGTGGAAGAGTACTTGTCCACAGTTTTTAAACAGGTTATCCACAAAGTGGTTGTGGATAACCAATGTCTTTCTTCCGTAGGTTTAGAAAGAAAGTTTTTTTCGAACAATTTTTTTTACAAACACAAATTTTAAAAAAATCAAGATATATTTAGAGTTGCAATTATTCGACATTTAAAATTATGTTTTTCACACTTTCCACAATTAATTTAGTATTTGTTTTTTCTTTTATTTCTTTTTCTATTTTTTTGTGTGCATGCATTACTGTTGAATGATCTCTTTTCCCAAAATCAATACCAATTTGTGGAAAACTCATATTTGCAACTTCCCTACATAGATACATAGCAATTTGCCTTGGAAAAGCTATATTATTAGACCTTTTATCTCCAGCAAGATCTTTTTTATCAATGCTAAAATATTTAGCAACTGTTTCTTGAATAAATTCTGAAGAAATTACTTTTTCTTTTTTAGAAATAAATTCATTAATAACATTTTCTGCAAGCTCAATTGTGATTGGACTATGTGTTAAAGAAGCTCTTGCCACAATTTTGTTAAAAACTCCTTCAAGTTCACGTATATTTGAATCAATTTTTGCAGCTATATTTGCCAAGATAGTGTCATCTATAATTATATTTTCGTCTAGTGCTTTTTTTCTTAAAATTGCAACTCTTGTTTCATAATCTGGACAAGAAATATCTGCAAGTAAGCCCCATTCAAACCTTGATTTTAGTCTATCTTCTAAAAATGGAATATCTCTAGGTGGCTTATCACTTGAGATTATAATTTGTTTTCCTGTTTCATATAAAGTGTTAAAAGTGTGGAAAAATTCTTCTTGAACTCTCTCTTTTTTTGCAATAAACTGAATATCATCTATCAAAAGTGCGTCAGCAGACCTATATTTATTTCTAAAAGGATCATTTTTACCATCTCTAATTGAGTTTATTAATTGGTTTGTAAATTTTTCTGATGTAACATATACAATATTCATTTTTCTATTATTTTGCAGAATTCTGTTTCCAACAGCTTGCATTAAATGGGTTTTACCAAGACCAACGCCACCATAAATAAATAATGGGTTATATGTTTTTGCGGGGTTATCCCCAACAGCTAAAGCTGCAGCATGTGCAAACCTATTGTTATTTCCAACAACAAAAGTATCAAATGTGTATTTGGGATTTAAACTTTGATTAGAGTAATCTATTTCTTCTTCAGTTTCTTTTTTAGGTATTGCAATTATTTCATTTTCTTTTTTTTGTTCAGTAGTATCTAAATCTAAAGCATGTACTGAAAAAGTATATTCTTTGTTTGTAATAAATTGAATTGTGTTTAAAATTAAACTTGCATATCGTGTTTCAACAAGGTCTTTTACATAGTGAGAATCACACTGAAAAATTATATTAGAATTATCAATTGATTCTATTGATAAAGGTTGAATATATGTTGAAAAAGATATTTTAGTCATTTCTTGAAATAACAATTCTTTTATTTTATTCATCATTGCATCAGCATCTAATTCCATGAAAACCTCCTTTTTTATTATTTTTTATTAATTATTAAAAAGAAACAAATTATGTAGTATTACATAATTAAATTCCCCAAACAAGTTATCCACAAAGTTATCCACAGCTGTTGATAACTTTGTAATATTTTCGTAAAAAACATTTCAAAATACGAACACAAATTTTAGAAATGAAATCAAGTAATTACAAGGTTTAAAAGATTTTATTCATTAAAAAATATAATGAAATATTTTTGTAAAAAAGTTTTAAACAAAGTGTGCAAAACCTGTGGAAAACTTGTGTATAATTTTTTATAAATTACAATTTTTTTGAAATATTATGACGATAAATTTGTTATACAACATTTTTTTCGAAAATGCAACACAAATAAAAAAAAAACTAGAAAAAAAACAGCAAAACCTTATTTCCTTAAGGTTTTATAAAAAAAAATTAAAAATTCATTGACTTTTTATTTTTTTTAGAGTATAATAACCGTACTTGCGTTTTTTAGCGAGAAAAAATAAAAATGATAATAAAATAATATATATTTGGAGGTGGTTAAGAAATGAAAAGAACATTTCAACCAAAAAAAAGACAAGCAAAAAAAGAGCATGGTTTTTTCAAAAGAATGTCAACAAGAGCTGGAAGAAAGGTATTAAAAGCTAGAAGAGCTAAAGGAAGAAAAAAATTATGTGCTTAAATTAAGGCAAAAATAAATCTGTATAGAAAAAATCTATACAGAATTTACCCTTAATTTATTAGAATTTTAGGATGTGACTTACTATGAGAACAACAAAAATGCTAAAAAAGAACTATGAATTTAGAAATGTATTAACAAAAGGTATTTGTTTTTCTGGTAATTTTATAAATGCTTTTATTATAAAAAATAATAAAGATTATAATGAATTAGGACTAGCAATTAGTACAAAAGTAGGAAAAGCATATCAAAGAAATAAAATAAAAAGGTTAATTAGAGAAAATTATAAAGAAATTGAGTTAGAAATTATAAAAGGTTATAGCATAGTTTTTTTAGTAAGAAAAAACATAGATATAAATAAAATTAATTATATTAATATAAAAAAAGATATGATTAAAATTTTTAATAATTCAAAACTTATAAAAGTGGATTAAATATGAAAAAAATATTAATAAAAGCCATAAAGTGGTATAAAAAGAATATTTCTTTTTGGCTAGAAAGTAAAAACATTAGGTGCAAATATTATCCGACTTGTTCAGAATATGCAATTCAAGCAATAGAAAAATATGGAGCAATAAAGGGAACTTGGTTAGCAATAATAAGAATTCTAAAATGTAATCCATTTTCTAAAGGCGGATATGACCCACTAAAATAAATTGGAGGAACTATGATAAATTTCTTTGCAAATATATTTGGATATGTACTTAATTTTTTATATGAAATAGTTGGAAACTTTGGAATTGCAATAATTCTATTTTCAATACTAGTAAAAATCGCGATGTTGCCGATATCATATAAGCAACAAAAAACAATGAAGAAAAGTCAAGAATTAAACAACCAAATGAAACAGCTTCAATTTAAATATAAAAACGATCCAGAAAAATTAAATCAAGAAATTTTAGGATTGTATAAAAGAGAGAAAATGAGTCCGTTTTCAGGTTGTTTAAGTGGAATAGTGCAAATTATTCTATTGTTTTCAGTGTTTTTTCTTGTTAAATCGCCGCTTACATATATGCGAAAAATAGATAAAAATGTTATTGAAAAATTAGAAGCAGTAGTTCAAGAAGATGGAAAAACTAGTAATTATAAAGAAATTGCAGTACTAAATTATATTAATAAGCTTAAAACTACAGGACAAGAAAGTGACAAAAATACAGATGAATTTAATGTAAATGATTATGTGGATAAAGTATATGTAAATATGGATTTATTCGGCATAGACTTAAGCAAAGTGCCAACAGAGGATATAAAAAACATAAAAGTTCTTATAATTCCTGCTCTATATGTGCTATCATCATTTGTATCACTTAAAATGACTAATTCAATGCAAGAAAAAGATAAAAAAGATAAAAATAAAAACTTAATTGGTGATGGTTCAGAAAAGGAAAAAGAAAAAATAGATGAAATTGATGCAATGCAAGATATAAATAAAAATATGAGTTTATTTATGCCAATTATGTCTATATCTATTGCAATTGTTGCACCATTAGGGTTGGCTTTATACTGGTTAATGAATAACATTTTAATGATAGCAGAAAGATTGGTTTTAGATAAAGTTTTAAAAAAAGATAAAAAAGAGGTAAAAGAAATCCAAAAATAAGTATAATTTTACCTACAGAAAGCTTTTGTTTAAAACCTATGTATTAATAAATTAGCTTTTTAAATGAAAGTTTCCTAAATAAAATTAATTCTTTTTGGAGAATATTTTTGCTCCTTAAGAAAGGAAAGTGGTAAAAATGAAGGAAAGTAGTATTATCGCAGAAGGAAAAACAACAAATGAAGCTATTGAAAATGGGCTTAAAGTATTAAAAGTTTCTAAAGAAAAAGTGAATATAAAAGTAATTGAAGAAGAAAAAAGAAGCTTTTTTAGTATTTTAGCACCAAGAGTTGTAAAAGTTGAATTAACTTTAAAAGAAGAAGACGATAAAACAGAAGAGCAAAAAAATATAAAAAGAGAAAAAAAGCCAGCAACTAAAGAAAATATAGAACAGGCAGAAAAGAATTTAATTGTTTTTTTAGATGATATTATAGAAAAAATAGGACAAGGTCTTGAGTATTCTATTATGCATGATGAATATGGTTTAATAGTTCAGATAAAAGGTGAAAAAAGTAGTATGTTTATTGGTCATAGAGGAGAAACGATGTATGCATTTCAAACCATAGTTTCTGCTGTGGCAAATAGAGGTATTTCAAATAAAGTTAGAGTAGTAATAAACATAGAAAACTACAAAGAAAAAAGAGAAAAAACACTTCAAGAATTAGCAAAAAAAGTTGCTAAATCTGTTGAAAGAACAAGAAGATCCGTTACATTAGAACCTATGCAAGCATATGAAAGAAAAATAATACATTCGGCTTTGCAAGATTCAAAAACTGTAAAAACAGTTAGTATTGGTGAAGAACCAAGAAGAAGAGTGGTAATAAGTCTTAAATAATAAAATAAAATCAGAAGTCAAAGTTCCGATTTTAATCTAAAGATTAAAGGGATTTTGACTTTTTTTTTATAGGAATGTTTTTGGAAGTTCCTATAATATAAAATAACAATGTAAAAAAATTTGTGAAAGCAAATTTCGCGCAAACAAATAATTATAAATTTATTATACGAGAAAGGAGAAATAAATGAGTACAATCGCGTCAATCTCTACGGCTCCTCGGAATTGGAGGAATTGGGATTATTAGAATGAGTGGAAAAAATTGCTTTAAAATATTAGAAAAAATATTTGTGCAAAAAAATAAAAAGGATATTTCTGAAATAAAAGGATATAGTTTTAAATATGGATATATAGTCGACAATGGAAAAAAAGTAGATGAAGTTTTGGTATCATATTTTAAAGAACCAAAAAGCTATACAGCAGAAAATATGTGTGAAATAAATTCTCATGGTGGAATTGTTGTTATGCGTGAGATTTTAGAATTATGCTTAAAAAATGGAGCAGAACTTGCAAAACCGGGGGAATTTACCAAAAGAGCATTTTTAAATGGCAGAATAGACTTATCTCAAGCAGAATCAGTAATAGATATAATAAATGCTAAATCTAATAGAGAAGCATTAGAAGGAATGAAACAATTAGAAGGTTTTTTAGCTGAAGAAATTAATAAAATAAAAAAAGAATTGCTTAAATTAATGGCAAATATAGAAGTATCAATTGATTATCCAGAATATGATACACCAGAAGTAATAGAAGAAGAAATATTAAAAACTATTGAAAATTCTATAAATAAATTAAATAAATTGGAAAAATCATTCGATAATGGAAAATTGATAAAAGAAGGAATAAAAACAGCCATTATAGGTAGACCAAATGCAGGAAAATCTTCTCTTTTAAATGCAATTTTAAAAGAAGAAAGAGCTATTGTTACGGAATATGAGGGCACAACACGTGATACAATAGAAGAGTATGTGAATATAAATGGTATTACACTAAAATTAATAGATACAGCAGGGATTAGAACTACTCAAAATAAAATTGAAAAAATTGGAATTGAAAAATCGAAGAAGATGGCAAAAGAGGCGGACCTGGTTATTTATATAATAGATGCAAGTAAAGATTTAAATGAAGATGATGAAGAAATTTTAAATATTGTTACACCTAAAAAAACAATAATTATTTTAAATAAACTAGATTTAGTTCCAAAAATTGATAAAAAAACAGAAATAATAAAAAATTTTGAAAATGTAATAAAAATTTCTGCATTAAAAAAAGAGGGAATAGATGATTTATATAATAAAATAACGGAATTGTTTAATTTAGATGTAATAAACATTGATAATGAAATTGTAATTACAAATGAAAGACATAAAAAAATAATAAAAGACGCAATTATAAATTTAAATAAATCAAAAGAAGCTTTAAAAAATAATATGCCAATAGACATTATTGCAATAGGTCTTAAAGATGTTTTAACAAATTTGGGAGAGATAACAGGAGAAGAAGCAAGTGAAGAAATTATTAATGAAATTTTTTCTAGATTTTGTTTAGGAAAATGATATAAAAAATTCTTTTCAAAATCAAAAATAAGCGATTTTTATATTTAAAACATATCTTATCTTCGAAAAAAATAAAAAAATAAAATTAAGGATTTTGAAAAGAATTAAGAATATTAACGAAATCATAAAAAAGAAAAGCAAACAATTGTGCGCATAATATAAAGATAATTGAAAAAAACTGAAAGCTTATGTAAAACGTACACTAAACAGTATTTCTTGTTCCACATTAAAAAAATATTGGAAAAATTTGGAAATATTAATACTTTCAAAGAACAAATTTAAAAAATAAAATATGTAAAAAAAGAAAGGAGTATTTATGAAATATTTAGCAGGAGAATATGATGTAGCAGTAATAGGTGCAGGACATGCAGGATGTGAGGCTGGACTTGCAAGTGCTAGACTTGGAATGAAAACATTAGTGTTTTCTATAAGTTTAGAGGCAGTTGCAAACATGCCATGCAACCCACATATAGGAGGAAGTTCAAAAGGACATTTAGTTAGAGAGATAGATTGTTTGGGCGGAGAAATGGGAAAAAATATAGATAAAACTATGATACAAATAAAAATGTTAAATACATCTAAAGGGCCAGCAGTTCATTCTTTAAGAGCCCAAGCAGATAGAAAAAGATACCAAATGGAAATGAAACATACATTAGAAAAACAAGAAAATTTAGAATTAAAACAAGCAGAAATTGTTTCTATTGGTGTAAAAGATGGAAGAGTTGATTTTATAGAAACCGATATTGGTGCAATATATAAAATAAAATCTTTAATTGTTGCAACAGGTACTTACTTAAAAGGAAAAATATTTATAGGAGAGTATTCAAAAGAAAGTGGGCCAGATGGTGTTTTTCCAGCAAATAAATTATCTAATTGTTTAAAAGATTTAGGAATTGAATTAATTAGATTTAAAACAGGAACCCCAGCAAGGATAAATAGAAAAAGCATAGATTTTAGTAAAATGGAAGTACAAAAAGGAGATAAAGATATAATACCATTTTCATTAGAAGATGAAATAAAAGAGTTTAACCAACAAGATTGTTATTTAACATATACAAACGAAAAAACACATGAAATAATAAGAGAAAACTTACATAGATCTCCTTTGTATGCAGGAAAAATAGAGGGTACGGGGCCAAGATATTGTCCTTCTATAGAAGATAAAGTTATAAGATTTAGTGACAAGCCAAGACATCAAATTTTTATAGAACCAATTGGATTAGATACAGATGAAATGTATGCTCAAGGAATGAGTTCTTCTCTTCCAGAAGATGTGCAAATTAAGATGTATAGAACAATTCAAGGTCTTGAACATTGTGAATTTACGAGGCCAGCATATGCAATAGAATATGATACAATAGATCCTTCTAAACTAAAGCTTTCATTAGAATACAAAGATATTGATGGACTATTTTTTGCAGGTCAAATTAATGGAACATCAGGATATGAAGAGGCGGCTTGTCAAGGCTTAATTGCAGGAATAAATAGTTCATTAAAAATTAAAGGAAAAAAACCACTTATTTTAGATAGAACACAAGCATATATAGGTGTTTTAATTGATGATATAGTTACAAAAGGTACAAATGAACCATATAGAATGATGACTTCTCGTGCTGAATATAGATTATTATTAAGACAAGATAATGCAGATTTGAGGCTTACAGAAATAGGTCATGAAATTGGGCTAATTTCAGATGAGAGATATAATAATTTTTTAAATAAAAAGCAAAACATTGAAAATGAAATTGAAAGATTAAAAAAACAAGTAGTAAAACCAACAGATGAGGTTAATAATTTCTTAAAAGCCCATAATACCAGCGTTCTTACTACAGGTTCAAAACTTGCAGAATTATTAAAAAGAACAGAAATTACATATAAAAATTTAGAAATAATAGATAAAGATAGGCCGGAGCTTACAAAACAAGAAAAAGAAGAAGTTGAAATTGAAATAAAATATGAAGGATATATAAAAATGGAAAAAGAGCAAGTTGAAAAGTTCAAAAAAATGGAAAGTAAAGAACTTTCTGAAGATATTATATATTCTGAAATTAAAGGGTTGAGTTTAGAAGCAAGACAAAAACTTGATAAAATAAAACCAACATCAATAGGCCAAGCTTCAAGAATTTCAGGGGTATCACCGGCTGATATAAATGTTTTATTAATATATTTGCAAATGCAAAAAAATAAATAATTTTAGAGAAAGGAATTTATTTTTAATGGAAGATTTTAAGAAAGATTTTTGTTTGTATTTTGAAGAAGAAATTGATGATAATAAAATTCAAAAGTTTTATGATTATATGAATTTATTAGTTGAATGGAATAAAAAGATAAATTTAACAGCAATAACAGAAGAAAAAGATATTATTTTAAAACATTTTGTGGATTCTTTAACAGTATTAAAATATATTAAAGATAATAAAAATATTGTAGATGTGGGCACCGGAGCAGGTTTTCCGGGAATTCCATTGGCTATTATGAATGATAGTTTAAAAATTACTTTAGTAGATTCTTTAAATAAAAGAATAAATTTTTTAAATGAAGTTTGTAGTAAAATTAAGTTGAAAAATACAAAAGCTATTCATTCAAGAGCAGAAGAGTTGGGGCGAGATAATAATTATAGGGAAAGCTATGATATAGCAATTTCAAGAGCAGTTTCAAACCTTACAGTTTTAGCAGAATATTTATTGCCATTAGTAAAAGTTGGTGGAAAAATTATATGCATGAAAGGTCCAGATATAGAAGAAGAATTAAAACAAGCAAAATCTGCAATTGATATATTAGGTGGAAAATTTGAAAGATGTGATAATTTTTGTTTGCCCAAAAGTGATATAAGTAGAAATATTATTATTATAAACAAAATAAAAGAAACTCCAAAAAAATATCCAAGAAAGGCAGGTACTCCTGTAAAAACCCCATTATTTTTATAGAATAAAGATAGAATTGGAACTTAAAAGAAAGTAATACTTTCAAAACAATTTTTATGTTTAGTAAAATTTGATTATAAAAGTTAATATATAAAATTTAAAAAGTGAGCAAAGTACTAATTTTTTAGGAAAATAAAGCTTACTTTTTTTGTTCGCCCAAAATGGCTGAAAGTATTGAGTACACTATGCTGGCTCTGTGTGGAACAATTCCGTGGAACATTTGTTGAATTTAAAGTAAGGGTGGATTTTGTCGAATTTTGTCGAATAATGTAATAAAATAACGCTTTTTATTGGTATAACTAGCGTTGAAGAACTATGTTTTCATAATAAATTCAAATAAACTATGTATTATGAAGTAGATTATTCCAATTCACACTCGCTTTCGCGATATTTCAAAACAATATAGTATCAAATTTTTAAGTCAAATATTGATAAGATGTAATTTGTAACAAATTAAAGAAATTTATTCTTAAATTTTAAAAATAATATTGACATATTTTTAGAATTTGTATATTATATAGGTACAGAAAAAAAGAGGAAAAAATACAGAATATGAAGTTTACATAAAAACACTTTTAAGATAAAAATGGAGGGAGCAAATTGGGAAAAATAATATCAGTAGCAAATCAAAAAGGTGGAGTTGGAAAAACAACTACAACGGTAAATTTAAGTACTATTTTAGCAAGAAGAGGAAAAAAAGTTCTATTAATAGATACTGACCCTCAAGGGAATGCAACAAGCGGACTTGGAATGGACAAGGAAGTAGAATTTTCAACATATGATTTATTAATTACAGACATTTTACCAGAAGATATAATTCAAGAAACACCTATAAAAAATCTATATATTTCGCCTTCTAACATGAATCTTGCTGGAGCAGAGGTTCAGCTTGTTTCTATGATGTCAAGAGAACAAAGAATGAAAGAAAAGTTAGATAGCATTAAAGATAGGTTTGATTTTATATTAATAGATTGTCCACCATCACTAGGGTTAATTACTTTAAATGCATTTACAGCATCAGACAGTGTCTTAATTCCGGTTCAATGTGAGTATTATGCATTAGAAGGGTTAGGACAACTATTAAATACCGTAGAATTAGTAAAAAAACACCTAAATAAGAATTTATATGTAGAGGGTGCTTTACTTACAATGTATGATATAAGAACAAACCTTGCAAACCAAGTTGTAAAAGAGGTTAAAAGATTTTTTCAAAATAAGGTGTATAGAACAGTTATACCAAGAAATGTTAAAGTTAGCGAAGCACCAAGTTATGGAATGCCAATAACAATTTATGACCCAAAATCAAAAGGGGCAAGGAGTTATGAGAAATTTACAAAAGAATTTCTAAAAATAAATGAACTAGAACAAAAAGCAAAGCGTATGAGATAAAAATTTAAATTTTGGAAGGAATGTGATAAAAATGGCAAAAAATACAGGATTAGGAAGAGGACTAGATGCATTATTTTCAATGCCAATAGCAGATGATGAAAAACAAAAGGCAGGAGATGAATTAAAAAAATTAAAATTAATAGATATAGAGCCTAACAGAGAACAACCAAGAAAAACATTTGATGAAGATGCATTATCTGAATTAGCAGAATCTATAAAAAGGTATGGAGTTATCCAACCTATAGTTGTAACGGAAAAAGCAGGATATTATGCAATAATTGCAGGGGAAAGAAGATGGAGAGCTGCAAAAATAGCAGGTCTTACAGAAATACCAGCTTTAATAAGAGACGATGACGCTAGAAAAAATAAAGAAATTTCTTTAATAGAAAATATGCAAAGAGAAGATTTAAATGCATATGAAAAAGCAGTTGGGGTTAAATCTTTAATGGAAGATTATCATCTAACTCAAGAAGAAATAGCAAAAGTACTAGGAAAAGGAAGAAGTAGTATTGCAAATACAGTAAGAGTTTTAAATTTGACTCCAGATGTATTAGAACTTGCAAAACAGGGAAAACTTACAGAAGGACATTGCAAGGCTTTACTTGCAATAACAGATGCAAAAAAACAATATGATATGGCACTTAGGATGATTGAAAAAGGTGAATCTGTAAGACAAATTGAAAAAAAGGTTCATCATCAAAAAAATAATACAAATACAGCTGAAAAATATGGTGCTGTATATAGAGATATAGAAGATACTTTCCAAGGCTTTTTCGGTACAAAAGTTAGAGTTGATGCTGGAAGAAGAAGTGGAAAGATAATAATTCAATATGCTAATAATAATGACTTAGAAAGAATTCTAGGTTTAATAAAGCAATAAAGATTAGGGAGGATAAAATCTTGGAATTTTTACATAGTGATATATTTTTAATAATATTATTTATATTGAATATAATTTTATTAGTAATGGCTATTATAAGTAATGTTAGAATAAAAAATATTCATAAAAGAGATAAAGAATTTATGGAAAAACTAGGAAATGGAAAGAACATTAAAGAAGATCTTGAAAAATATATTAATAGAGTGGCACATTCTGAAGAAGAAATAAGAAAACTTTCGGTATATTATAAGGAACTTAATAAAAAACAAGAAAAATGTTTGCAGAAAGTTGGAATTGTAAGATACAATGCTTATAAAGATACAGGTAGTGATTTAAGTTTTGCAGTATGCTTATTAGATGAAAAAAATGATGGTATAGTATTTAATGGAATATATTCAAGAGATATGTCAAACATATATGCAAAACCAATTCATAATGGCGAATCTAGATATAAAGTAACGCCAGAAGAGAGTGAAGCCATATTAAAAGCCATGAATATGCAAATAGATTGATAGCTATAATGTATGGCTTTTCAAGTTTTTTTGTAAAAATTGAAAAAAATTGCTTGACAAGGAAGTTAAAAAGTGGTAATATAGAAAATGCCGTATGGCTTTTATTTTTGATGAGGAGAGGTGGTCGAGTTGGTTTATGGCACCAGTCTTGAAAATTGGCGTAGGTTTATAGCCTACCGTGGGTTCGAATCCCACCCTCTCCGCCAAATAAAATATTAAACAAGACATTTCAAAAGGTTGCTATTTTTATAGCGACTTTTTGATTGGTTAATAAAATTAATAACAAAATAAGAAAAATTATTGACTAGATGAAAAAAATATATTATAATAAACACGTTGGCGATGAAAATTATAATTATATGGAGTAGTACCCAAGTGGTGAAGGGGATTGTTTGCTAAACAATTAGGTCGAGAAATCGGCGCGGAGGTTCGAACCCTCTCTACTCCGCCAGAAAGTGTTATAATTACGCAAAAAAATACACATTAAGCATTAACGTTTAATGTGTATTTTTTTATTACATAAGAATAAGGTTGAAATAAATTTGTTTAATATAAAGTATCAGGTATTAAAAATAATTTTTTTAAAATAAGTGTTAGGGGAGTCTAATAAAGGAAAAGAGGAATAAAATTAAAAGGTAAGCAAGCATATGTTTTTTATAATATACACAGAAATTTGCAAAGTAAATTTCGTAGGCGAACAAAGACGGACCATGTAAGAATATCAAAAAGTCAAATAATTTTAGTCATGCCCCTTTTGTTTTTAAATATTGTAAAAGAATCATAAAAATTAATAAAAAAAGCCTAAAAATGTTTGTTTTTGTCGTTTTTTAAACTTTTTTGGAAAAATTTTAAAAAAAAGTTGCACTAATTAAAAAAATAGGTTATAATTTAATTAGTATAGTAAGATGGTGGTATTATGAAGAAAAATGTTTTAAATATATTAATATTATCAATGATTATGATTATAAGTTTTTCAGCAAACTGTTTAGCTGTACAAGTAGAAAATGAGCGGACAGTGCCTTGTTAAAGTTGCCGAGGCAAAGGAACCTGAAAAATCGCAAGAAAAAGAATTAGATGCAGATTTTTGGAAACCAGATACTCCGACTAAAAGTGAAAAATTTGAATCAAAAGTTGGAATATTATTAGGAGTAATTAAAAATTTTGGTATTGTAATTTCAGTAATAACATTAGCAATAATAGGTTTAAGAGCTATGTTTGGTAGTGTTGAAGAAAGGTCAGACTACAAAGAATCCTTACCAACACATTTAATAGGAGTAATAATTTTGTTAGCATGTACAGTATTACCAGATATTATATACAAAATAGCAATAAACTTTTAAAAAGGGGGTGTCATATTATGAAAAAGTTATATTTAATAATTATAATATTGATATCAGTTATAATATGTATACCTACAATTACAAAAGCAAGTATGATAGATGATGTAATATCAGGTGCAGATACTTTTTTAAATACAGAACCCGAAAAAGATAAAAATAATTTAGGTGGAGGTACATCTAAAGTTGATGAGCAACAACTTAAAGAAGTGTCAACAGGACTATATAATATTTTATTTTATATAGGAATTGCAATAACGGTTTTAGTAGGAGCTGTTATGGGAATACAATTTATGATGGCAAGTGCAGAAGGAAAAGCAAAAATTAAAGAAGCTCTTATTCCGTATATAATAGGTTGTTTTGTAATATTCGGCTCATATGGAATATGGAGAATATGCGTAAAAATATTTACTAGTTTAGATTAAAAAAGATATTAACTTTCTGATTAATAGTCAGAGTTTATATAAAAAATTTTAAAGGGAGGAACATAAAATGAAAAACAAAATAGCAAAAATTATAACAATACTTTTATCTGTATCTTTTCTAATGTGTACTTTAAATACAACTGTATTAGCAGCAAATGGAAAGATGACTACACCAGGTGATTTAGATAAACAAGTTACATATGGAGATTCTTCTGAATTTCTAAAAATTGCCGGAAAAGTTATGGGATTTATCAGAAATATTGCTGTAATTGGTGGAGTATTGTTATTAATGATATTAGGTGTTAAATACATGATGGGAAGTGTTGAAGAAAAAGCAGATTACAAAAAGTCTTTAGTGCCTTTAGTTGTAGGTATATTAGTTGTAATGGCAGCAACACAAATTATGACAATGGTAATTAACTTTTTCCAATAAAATAAAAAACTGGGGAAAAATAAATCCTCGGTTTTTTTATGTATTAAGAAGAAAATGTTTTCTTAATACATAAAAAAATCATATATAATTAAAAAAAATATTTAAAATTGACAAAATATTTGCGGAAATAGGCAAAACAGAATTTTTGAACAAAATATTTCAATATTACAATATTTTTACAATTATATTAAATTTTGTTTTTTTATGACAAAAACCTTACAATTCTGGCAAAGATCTGTTATAATGTATATAGGAAAAAATCTAAAAATAAAGGAGGAATTTATTATGGCAGGAGGTCCATATAATATACCTAGAAATTATAAGGGAGAAGGAAAAATATTATACATATTTTCAACAAAAGGATTAATATATACTGCAATAGGAATAGCAATAGGGTTATTATTTTTCTATATTTTTAGATTAATTGGAATGACAACAGTTGGTTTTGTTGTTATGGCGGTATTTGGAGCAATTGGTTTTGCTATTGCAACATTTAAAATACCAGATACAAAAAAATTCGAATTTACAACAAAAACGGGACGGAGAGAACATAGACACAATTATAACAAGATGGATTAAATTTAAAATGAAACATAAAAGAATATATGTGTATAAAGAAGAAATGACAAAAGAGGAGGAAAATGAAAATGGATAAAACAACTCAATTAGGTATAGTTTTACTTATGGTAATAGTTTTTATTATAATAATTTGTTTTATAATTCTTGGTGTAATGAAATTAAAAGAAAAAAGAAAAAGTAAAGAAAAAAAAGGTATGGAAGAACAAGAAGAAAAAAGTACAATACAACAAAACTACAGCGAACAATCAATATTTAATTTTATGGAATTTGATAAAATAGAAGATAACATGATAATACAAAATAAAGGAAAAAAATTCTTAATGGTAGTAAAATGCCAAGGTGTAAACTATGACTTGATGTCTGGGGTAGAAAAAGCAAGTGTTGAACAGGGCTTTTTACAATATTTAAATGCACTTAGATATCAAATACAAATATATGTACAAACAAGAACTGTAGATTTAGAGAGTAGTATTAGTACATATAAAGATAAAATAAAATTATTAGGAAATAATTTAGTACAAAAAGAATTGCTATATAATCAACATGTAAAAGATGGAATTTATCCACAAGACAAATTAATGGAAGAAAAAAGAGAAGTAGCAAAAATAAGAAACCTTTATGAATATGGTGTTGATATTGTAAACAATACAGAAAGAATGAGCTTAAATAAAAGCATATTAAGTAAACAGTATTATATAATTATTCCATATTATGCAGAAGAAATTGGAACAGCAGATTATAGTAAAGATGAAATACAAAATATGGCTTTTTCTGAACTATATACAAGAGCTCAATCTACAATTAGTTTATTATCGGTTTGTGGAGTTATGGGGCAAATATTAGATTCTGTTGAAATTTCTAATTTATTATATATGGCATATAACAGAGATGAAGCAGAAGTTTATGATTTAAGAAAAGCAATAGCTGCAAGATATGATGAAATGTATACAACTGCGCCAGACGTTATAGCTAAAAAGATAAAAGAGTTAGATAAACAAATAGAAAAAGAAGCATATGAAAGAGCGAATGATGCCGTTCTAGAAGTAAGACAAGAAAATGAAAAAGAAAAAATATTAAAGCAAAAAGAAGAACAATATGAGGATGCAATAAAGAAATTAGCAAAGATAATTATAGAGCGAAATAAAAATAACATTGGAACAAATACAGCAGAAAGAGCAAAAGCCAAAATAGATAATAAAGAAGAAGTAAAGAAGGAAAAGGAGGTAGAACAAAATGAAAAAGAACAAAAGACAGTACGAAGAGGAAGACCAAGAAAGGGATAATATGCCAGAAGAAGTTGAAAAATTTTTGAAGAGAAAAACACTTAAAGATTTAATTGCACCATCAGGAATAGATGCTTCTCATATAGACCATTTAGAAATAATATCACACATAAAAAGATATGCAAGAAGTTTTTTTGTTTCAACACTTCCAAGAATGGCAACTTTTCCAGAATTATTTAGAAATCTTTATATGTTTGGAGATATAAATACATCTATATATATAAAACCAGTTAAAGAAGAAAAATCACAAAATGAGTTAAATAGAATAATAAATGAACTAGAAACAGAAAGAATTGTGGCATCTGATAGAGGAAATATAAATAGAGAAAGTATCATTTCACAAAAAAGATATGAGGCAGAAACATTAAGAGACGAAATTGCTGCAGGATATAACAAATTATATGAGGCGTCAATTATATCTACATTATTTGCGTATAATTTAAAAGATTTAGATCGATATACAGGGCTACTTGCAGCGGAAACATCTAAAAATTTAGTAGGAATAAAAACTGCATGGGGTATACAGGAAGAAGCGTTTCAAAGTAACCTTCCATTAATGAACGATAAGGTTCAAAAAATACATACATTTGATAGAAATTCAATGGGAACAGTATTTCCTTTTACTACATCAGAGGTTGGACATAGCACAGGAATTCCATTAGGTTTTAATAAACAAACAGGAACACCAATATTATTTGATAATTTTCATAGTTCACTTACAAATTATAACATGGTTATATTTGCTAAATCTGGTGCGGGAAAATCTGTTACAATGAAAACATTAATTTCAAGGTCTTCTGTTCTTATGGGAATAGAAAGTTTAGCATTAGATGCTGAAGGAGAATATAAAATTGTTGCAGAATCATTAGGTGGAATAAATGTTGTTATAAATACAAATTCAAATACAATAATTAATTTATTTGATATTGAACCAGAAATGACAAAAGACGAAATAACGGGAAAAGATAAAATTGTTTTAAATGTAGAAAACAAAGTAGAGGATGTTACACAAGCTTTAATTACAATGGCAAGAGGTAGCACCCGTAGCTCTGAAGTAAATGAGCTTACAAAACAAATAATTGCTGAAATTGTTTCAGAAGAATATGCAGCACTTGGAATAAACAGTGACCCTGAAAGTTTATATGTACAAAATAGAAATAACACAAGAGGAAATGTATTTTCAAAGCAAAAAAAATTAATGCCAACAATAGGAAGTTGGTATAGAAGATTAAGAAATAAAGCAAATGAAAATACAAATAAAAACTATGAATATCAATATAGTTACCTTTTAAAAGTTATGAGACAATATGTTAAAGAATATGATGGACAAATGGCATATTTTGATGGACAATCTACATTTGATTTATTAGATGGTGTTCCATTTATAAATCTAGATATTTCCGGTCTTGAAGAAAGGTTTGCAAGACCACTTGCACAACAAATTTTACTATCATGGATATGGGAAAAATATGTTAAAAGAAATAGTGAAGATCGTAAAAAAGCAAGAAAGAAAAGGGTTATAGTAGATGAGGCGTGGATGTTACTTCCATTTCAAGAAGCCGTAGACTTTTTGAATAAAATGGCAAGACGTGCAAGAAAAAGAAATGTATCTCTTGCAATTATTTCACAAAGGTTCCAAGACTTCTATGAAAAACCAGAAGCACAAGCGGTATTAACATCATCAGACACAAAGTTATTTTTAGCACAAGATAAAGCAGAAATACAATACTTAAAAGAAGTATTTAAATTATCTGAAGGAGAAGCTGGATTTTTGGTTACTTGCCAAAAAGGAGAAGGATTACTTAAAGTAGGATCTGAAACAGCTATACTTAAAATTATGCCAACGAGTAAGGAGTTTGAATTTGTAGAAACAAACTTAAATAAAATTGCTAAAGAACAATAAAGAGAGAACCCTTAAAGGAGGAGTAAAAAATGAAAAAAGCTTTTAGCAGAAGCATATTTGGTAAATTTATTATAGCTTTAATGGTAATATTAATGCTCGGGTCTTTGCAACCAACAAGAGTTGAGGCATCGATAGGAGGAGCTATTGCAGAAGAAGTTTGTGATTTATTGGTATGGTTGAGTGATGGGGTTGTATATTGGATTCATCAAGCAATTTATCCAGAACAAAGTAATTCATTAATTAAATTTAATACAGAAAAAGGATTTTGGGCTAAAGTAATTGGTGCAATTGGAGCAATAGCGGTGGCTGTAGCAGTTGTTGCACTTTCAGCGACAGGTGTAGGAGCTGCAGTAATTGCAGGAATTGGGCTACTTTTAGGTAGTGGAACATTAGGTGTTGCTATAACGTTAGGTGTTGTAGGAGGAGTTGTATTAGGAGGTGTATTTTATAATAGTGATTTGTTGCCAGATACAATAGTTTTACCATTATATACTGTTTCTCCGGAAGAAATTTTTAAAGGTGAAATTGGTTTATTTGATGTTAATTTTTTTAGTCCAGAAGTGAATGAAAAAAGTGTTGACAAAAAGCTTCAACAGTCTTTAGCTTGGGCTGGTTATGCAAGAGGAATTGAAGATAAAGCAACAGAAAAAGATTCTGGAGTTATTGCTGTAGATGGAAAAAAAGAAGACTATGGATTTGATGAAACTAAATGTAATACAACCAAAAAAGGAAACCAACAAATAAAATATTGGACAAATGGAGGAAAAACGTATTTTCAAGTAGTATCAGGTACTGGAGAAAAGAAAGAAGGAGGAGCAGTAGATTCGCCGGCAGGAGATGGAAGAGCGGTAAGCAATATGTATAATTATACAAAAATATATGCAGTTGATACAGAAAAAGCAAGTTTAGAAGTAAAAGATACGAATAAATCTATAGCACAAACATTAAAACCAACAATTGCAACATGGTATAGAATTTTGAGAAATATTGCTTTAGTTGCAATGCTTTCAATTTTGGTTTATATTGGTATAAGAATAGTCCTTTCTACAACAGCAGAAAATAAAGCAAAATATAAACAATTTTTAGTGGATTGGGCAGTTGGTTTATGTTTACTTTTTATAATGCATTATGGTATGGCCTTTTTGAATTTGTTTATAAATAAACTAACATATGCTCTTTCAGATATAACTACTAATGGTTATTTAACAATGATAGAATGGGATGAGGAAAAATATAAGGATAAATTAGAAGAAAGTGGTGTTACTATAGCAAAAGTAACTGAAGATACTATGGGGACATCAGGAGCAGATGTGGAAATACTTCAAAAAGATGATAATGAATATATGATGTGGCAAACAAATTTAATGGGATATATTAGAATGAATGCAAATTATGCTAAAAATGAAGATGAAGGTTACCTTGGTTCTACGGTATTATTTATAATGATGGTAATATTTCTGGTTATATTTATTTGGATGTATTTAAAAAGGGTTATGTACATGGCATTTTTGACGTTAATTGCACCTTTTGTGGCAGTAACATATCCACTGGATAAAATTAAAGATGGAAAAGCACAAGGTTTTGATTATTGGTTTAAAGAGTATTTTTATAACCTTCTTTTACAGCCATTACATTTATTAATTTATACGGTTTTGGTTGGAGGAGCTTTAAATCTTGTAACTGAAAATGTGGTTTATGCAATTGCAGCATTAGCATTTTTATTACCAGCAGAGAAAATATTAAAGCAAATGTTTGGATTTAAAGGTGAAACATCAAGCGGATTAGCACAATTTGCAGGACATGCTATGGGTTACAATACTTTGCAAAAAGTATTTGGAAGAATTGGACCAGGAAAAGGTGGCTCTTCTGGAGGAGGAGCAGGAAGTTCTGCTTTAGAAGGAGACAATTCTGGAAAAAGTAGTAAAATTAAATGGGCATCTTTGCCTGGAGCTAATGGAAACCTACCAGGGGGAGGAAACCTACCAGGGGGAGGAAACCTACCAGGGGGAGGAAATCCACCAAGAAGAGGAGGAACCCCACCAGGAGGAGGAAATCCACCAGGAGGAGGAAATCCACCAGGAGGAGGAAACCCACCAGGAGGAGGAAACCCACCAGGAGGAGGAAACCCACCAAGAGGAGGAAACCAAATACGTAGAGGTGGACGTATTTGGCAGATGGGAAGAAGACTGACTAATTCCAAGACTGGCAAATATTTTGGCGCATTAGGAAGAAATGCCGGAACTACAATGAAGAGAAAATTAAAAAATAGAGTTAAAAATACTAGTCCTGGAAAATGGATTGGTAGAGGTTTAGGTGCACTTGCATTAGGAACAACGGCATTAGCAATGGGTGCTGCAACAGGAGATTTAGGAAAGACTGTAGCGTATACAGCAGGGGGAACAGCACTTGGTTGGAAATCTGGAGAAGGACTGGCTAGAAAAGGAGAAGACTTATTAGGAATAAAAAATGGAATAGAAATGGCAGATGATTCGATAAGAACACCAGAAGAAAGAGAAATGATTAAAGCAAAGGAAGCTGTTAATTCTGAACAATATATGAATTCATTTAATAAATTTGAGAGCGATGATAGACAAAGATTAAAAACTAAATCTTCAAATAGTGATAGTAGGTTAAATGAGTTAATGGCACAAAAAGGAATAACAAATGCTGATGAACAATTAGCAATTGCGAGAACAATGGAAGATCAAGGAGCTTTAGATGGTAGCTTATCAGATGATCAACTTAAAAATATTATAGAAGAGAAAAAAGCTGAAAAACAAATTTCAGATTCAATAGGAGGAGAACAAATAAATAACTTAAGCGCATCAAGACAGAAGGATTTGACAGAAGATATTGCATTCCATTTAGATCAAAATAAATTTAATGAAGAAGAGGCTAGAAAAGATAGAATAAGAGATGAAAAAGATATGATTAAAAGTAATGAAAGTTTAGGTAGAGCAGAAAAACAGGCACAATTAAATGAATTAAAAACAAGAGAGGATGCAATATTCGAAGAAAGAAAAGCAAGGGCACAAGAAGTTTTAGATAAAGTAGATAATTACAGTTTACATAGAGAAGATGTAAAAAAACGAAAGAGCTATAATACAAACCACAGAGATAGGATAAGAAACTATATATAAGAGAGTAATTTAAATAACAGGAGAGAATTACTCTCTCTTTTAAATATAAGTTATTTTTTGTTATAAGGATAATTAATAATATAGAGGATTAAAGGAGAATTTTAATTATGAATATAAGGAGATTTTATAATCAAAATAGAAAAAGAATATGGAGAATAATATTAATAATTATTGTTTTTTATGTTTTAGTTAGATTGGCAAACCGTGGTTATGCTGAATTAAGAAGAAATAGATTGTTAAATAATAAATCAGAAATAGCTAAAACAAATACTATTACTCAAGAAGAAAATTCAAATACTAAATATTCTTCTGATAAATCGTCTATTAAGGGCTCGTCTGTTTCAAAAAGTAATTTGGAAAATGCACAAAATGTATTTGATAATTTTTTTAATGCATGTAATAATCAAAAGTATGAAGAAGCATACAATTTGTTAACAGATAAGTGCAAAGAGTTAGTTTACCCAAGTTTAAAAAGTTTTAAATTAAATTATTATGATAATGTGTTTAAAGGAGAAAAAAAAGCATATTCTTTTGAAAACTGGTTTGGAAATACATATTATGTGAAATTAACTTCAGATGCTTTATCTACAGGTAAAGTAACAAGTGAAAAAGATGCAAAATATGATTACATTACAATTGAGGATAATAAATTAAATATTAGTACATATATAGGCTCAAAAGAAATAAATAAAACAAAAGAAAGTAAAAACATTATAGTTAGAGTGGATAGTAAAGATACTTTTATGGATTATGAAATATATAATATTACAATAAAGAATAATAATGATAGTGCTATATGCCTAACAGATACAAAATCAACAAACGATATATATATAAAAGATGCAAATGGCGTAAAATATGGTGTATATAACCATGAACTTTTGAAAAATAAAATGACTATAGAACCAGGTTATACAACTAAATTAAGTTTTAAATTTTATAGCTCTTATATTTCAAATAAAGAAATTAAGAGTTTAACCTTTAAAAATATAGATATGAATAATTTAGAAGGTGTAGAAGAATATACAATTGATTGGTAGTAAAAGAGGTGAGAGAATGTGAAGCTTTTAAAAAGTTTGTCAAAGGTTAAAAATTTATTAAATAATAAAGATAAAGACAAAAATCTACTAAAAGAAGTAATAAAAGGAAGAATGAGAAAGGTAATTATAATTATAGCAATTGTAATTATTGTAATAAGTATATTTAGTGCGGCACATGAAAATAGCAAAGTAGAAGATGGAATATTACCTACTTCTGAAGAAGATGAAGGATATAGTGAAAACTGTCCAGCTGAATATTATAAAAGCATTTATATAACAGAACAGGGAACGTTAATAGCCGAAAAATCTGTTAAAGAAATGTGGGATAATGATGAAAAAGCTTCATCAGATAAAAGGATAGGATATAATAAATACTTGTCTAATGCAGATGCTTTAGCATATTTACTAAATGCACAAATAGTAACACAATATCCATATATTGATTCTGCCTCTGGGACTGACCTAAATGGAACTGTTAGATTTTACAGAAATGAATCAAAACAACCAATGGCATATTTAAGCCAAGAAGCTTTGCAAAAATATGTTGATGATTATAATAATAAAGGTGATACCGATAGTTTGGCTAAAGCTCTTGATTCTTTTTCTATAAATAATGATGGAACAATAACAGTTGCATATTTAGAAGAAGATTATGAAACTTTAACCACAAATGACCCAGATGCTGCATCAACAGCAGCTAAAGATAGAGATGCAAGTTCAAACAATTCTGGAAATGGAACATATGTGGTTGAAACAAGCTCAAGCCAATTATTTACAACAACTATTGCTTACCAAAGTTTGGTAAGAAAATACACTTTGCCATTTGAACTTTTATGGGCGATAGCTATTGAAGGAAATGACGGAATGCCAGGAAATTATAAAGGAAATGTTGAAGATTTTTGTTATGCGATGGCAACTATGGCGTATGATGGGGAAATAAGGTTAATTATTGATGATTCTAATACGGTTACAACAACTACCGATAATTATAAATATGATAAGGAGAAAAAAACGGAGTATTCTGATATTGTTTTATATAGAAATGGTGTAGGTTGTTATAGAAATAAATACACAACAGATCCTGAAAAAGTTGGAAATTTTTGGGTTACAAATGTTGATGTAAATACTGTTAACTCACCTTCTTTAAAGATTGGTTTAATTCAAAGTTGGTGTGCTTTATATAATAATGATGCTGTTTTTACATCTGAAGAAACGCAAGGTACTCCAGAAAAAAATTCATCTCAACCAAAAAAAACAGATTGGGAAGAAAATGGTGGTGTTAAAAATGAATGGTCTTATGAAAATTGCCCAATAGGTGGGATAAAAAGAATGTTTAGTAGATATGTAAGTAATTCAAGACAAACAACTACTTCAGGTGGAACTGTAAACCCAGGAGTTACAACTACTACAGAAAGTAATTCATTTAAAATAGTAGCAAGTGGAACAAATTACAAAAGATATAATAATATTAGCCAAACAACTAAAGTAGATACATCTACATTTTCATATACAAATGGAACGGTAACGTCACCTGCATTTAACCAAGATATAGCAGATTTAATAAATGTTGATCCATATTATAATGAAAAAAATTATTTGTTACATTCACATTATAGCTATTTCATGAAAATTATAAAAGGTAATGAAGCCACCGCTAATATGGTAGATTTAATTAATTATATATTTAACAAAGTAACAGATTCTGAACAATATGGAAAGAATTTAGAATGGGAAAGCATTTGGGAAGCTTTGTATGGAGGAATGGATGGATTTAATGGAACAAGTGGATTAGAAGGAGATATAGGAAGAATAGCAGATTATTTCTTAAGTAAAGGTTTTACTCCTGAAGCCGTTGCAGCGATTCTTGGAAATATGGAAAATGAATCAACACTGTTTTCTCCAAGAACAGTTTATAATGATTATATGCATTCCAATATAGAGGAATTTAGACAAGCATTTTTTGATAAAATAAGTAAAATGGATAAAAAAACTTATGCAAATGAAGGTACAGGTTTTGGATTAGTTGGTTTTTGTTTTAATGTAATGAGGGAGATGCTATGGGATAGAGCAAAAGCTAAAAATGTTGGACTCGATGATATGGATGCACAGCTTGAAACTATTCATGACTATATCCAAAAGTATGATTCAACTTTATATAATTATTTAAAAACTTCAACGGATTTAGAAGAAGTAACATGGCAATTTTTAAATAGGTTTGAAAATCCTGGAAACAATAGAGCAAAATTACCAGCACGTTATAAGAGTGCTAAAAATTATTATGAGAAGATTAAAACAAATTCTTTAAGTGGTGGAACGGCTTCATCGAACGAGATTGCAAATAAAGTCATACAATTAGCAAGATCAAAAATAGGTTGCAGATATACACAAATAGGACAACGTACAGGACCAAATTCGTTTGATTGTTCCGGACTAGTATGGTGGTGCTATAAACAAGTTGGAATTGATATACCTGGAACAACAGGAGCGTATATGCCGGCATATAGTAAATATAAAATTGATTTAAAAGATATACAACCAGGCGATATTTTATGGAGACATACAGGAGGAACGGATGGACATGCGGCTTTATATATTGGAAATGATAGAATGATACATGCTAAAGGTACAAAATATGGGGTAGTAGAGGATTCTTTCTCTAATTATCAAAAAAATAGTAGAAAGGGAGGATTTAAAGCAGCATTTAGATTCTGGAATAAATAGGAGGAAGTAGATGAAAATAATAAAAAAAGTAATATTAGTATTGGTAATACTAGTGGTTGTTATAACAACTTTATTATATTTTTATAATAAATATAAAAATAAAGATTTAACTCAAATTCCAGAAGCTGATTCTGAATTTGAAGATGAAGAAGGTGTAAACGAATATAAAGATTCGTTTATACCAATTAAAGATAAAAATTATTATTTTGTTGTAAAAAATATTGTAAGCAAGTATATTTCAAATGTTCAGCAAGTAAATAAGGATATGGGTAAAGGTAATCTGCGTGATGGCCAAAGTGAAGAAGAAATAGCAAATGAGCAGTATAAACAAGGAATAGAGTACTTTAATTCTGTTTTAGATGATAATTATAAAAAAGAATTTAATGTAAATGAGCAAACAATTGTAAACAAAGCGGGCAGATTTAAAAAAGATGGAATGGTTTACTATGCAAATATAAAAGCGGTTTATAATTATGAAATTGAAAATGGAGAGATGGCTTTTATAGTATTAGCAGGTGTTCAAGATGTAGAATTTAAACTAATAATAAAATTAGATTTTGAAAATGAAGCATATTCTATTTTTGAGGAAGATTATATTAATAAACATCCAAATAATAATTATGACTTACCAACTGATAAAATAGAAAAAAATGATAACAATGGTTTTGAATTTAATATTGTTGGCGATAAAGAAATGATTAGGGAGTATTTTACTATGCAAAAATACAATATAATGTATGATGCGAAAAGAGAATACAACTTATTAGATTATGAATATAAAAAGAAAAAATTTAAAGATAGTAGTGATTTTGAAAACTATGCTAATTTAATAAAAAATGATATTCAAGATACAACAATTGAAA
This sequence comes from uncultured Clostridium sp., assembly GCA_900556865.1. Classification (GTDB taxonomy): domain Bacteria; phylum Bacillota; class Clostridia; order TANB77; family CAG-508; genus CAG-269. The sequence goes on from USQS01000001.1 coordinate 27,391, forward strand.
AATACAAAGTAGATATTGGAGAAGACTATTATAGATATTATTTTCTTGACAATAAAGGAAGATATTATACAATAGAAAAAACAGATGAAATATTTAATTATAAAGTTAAATTGGATGACTATACAATAGAAACACAAGAATTTAAAGAATATTATAAAAATGCAAATGACAAAAATAAGGCATTAACAGATATTGAGAAGTTTATAAAAATGTTAAATAATAAGGATTATGGTTTGGCATATGAGCTTTTAAATAAAAACTTTAGAGCTAGCAATTTTGCTACATTAGAAGATTTTAAGAATTATGTACAAAATAATTTCTTTAATTATAATATTTTACCATCTAATGTTGATATATCTAAAGAAGGAACATATTATAATTGCAGTGTTGAGCTAAAAGAAAGCAATGAAGCAAATTCTAGAAGCATAAAGAAGAATTTCATAGTAAGCCTAAAAGAGGGAACGGATTTTGAAATGTCATTTAATGTAAATTAATGTGCCAGGAGGTGAAAAATTTGAAAAAATGTTTTAAATATTTAAAAATAATATTTTTATTAGTTGTTTTATGGATTATGATAATTAGTTTTTCTATAAAGGTAAATGCATTTTCATTTAAACCATATACATATAGATTGGATTCTACGGGAAAATATATACTTAATATAAAAGGATATACTACATTGAAAAAATTTAAAAATAATATAAGAGGAAATATAAAAATAAAATTTGAAAGTGTATATGATGATGCAGATGAAGAGGCAGAACTAGTTAAAACAGGAGATGAAATAACAATTGATGATACAACATATATAGCAGTTGTTTCTGGCGACATTGATGGAGATGGAAAAGTTACATATAAAGATATATTGCTTGAACAAGATTATATTGATAGTAAAGGTAAAAAAACGGATCGATATGCTTATGAAGGAGATTACCAAAAACGAAGAAAGGTAAAAATAGATGGAAGTATAGCCACAACTCCATATGCTAATTCAATTAAATTGTTTACAAAAACAGCAACACCAATTCAAAATTTTGCAATTACAGATATAGGAACAAGTAACCAAATAGTATGGTTAGGATGCAACCCTGGAAATGATTCTAAAAACTTTACTGTTAGAGGGTATACAGGATCAACATCAAATAATATTGGTAAAGAAAAATACACAGTAAAATTAATATCTGGTGGACATCAATGCTTATCTATTTGGAAACAAACAGATGGAAAATATAATATATATACAGGTTCTTATGCTGCAATAGGTTTATACAGTAAAGAATACAACAGAACATATTACAATCCACGAGGAGTTAATAAATTAGAATATAGTTTGAAAAAAAATACAACACCTGTAAATTTGAGTGGAATGGGTATAAAAGTTTCAAACAAACAAATAAATATATGTGCTCTTGGTGTGGATGAATCTACAAATAAAATGGTACTTGTACATGATGGAAAAGCCTATGTATATAATGTAAATCCAAATAATTTTAATAGAAGTAAAGAAATAAAATCATTTAAACTTTCTGCTGTAAGTGGAAATACAATACAAGGTGGCTGTTTGGTTGGAAACTTTTTCTATATAGTTACTGGAAAAAATGCAAAGGAAATGAAAATCTTTTGTTATGATATAGAAACGGGAGACAAGAAATTTGAAAAGAAAACTAATGTAAGTAATAAATTAGGTAATGCGGAACCTGAAGGAATACAAGTATATAATTACAATGGAAAAAATAGAGTATTTGTTGGATTTAACCAAAATGGAATATGGTATTTTGATTCATAAAATAGATATATTTTTAGAAAGGATTGTGGTATAATATGGAAGAAGATAAAAAAAAGGAAAAGAAAATTAAATTAATTATTTATATTTTAATATTTTTTGCAATTTTAATAATGGTATTATATTATTTTCAGGAGAAAAGAAAAAATTCGCAAACGGATAATAATACAATAACTGAAGAACAGGAAGAACAAAAATTAAATGAAGAAGCAACTTTGGAATATAATTTTAATACTGTTACAGATGAAATGGAATTTATTAATGTTGAAAAAGGCGTTAGCAACTATTTTAAATTATGTAGCGAAAAAAATAGTAATGATATTTTATTATTATTAAATCAAGATTATATAACTCAAAATGGTATAAATAATGAAAATGTTTTAAATAAAATAAAAAGATATGATGGCTATAATACTTTTTTTGCAGACACAATTTATTTTCAAGTAGATGATTTATCTAATGAAAATGAAACATATTATATGACATATTATGTGAAAGGTACAGTTTGGAGCAATTCTTTTAAAGACAAAAATGAAGTATATATTGTTTTAAAAGAAGATACTGATAATATGAATTATACCATTATTCCACAAGATGATGTAAATTTGGAAGAAAAAAGTTTTGATGAAATAATAAGTGAGAAACAAAAAGAATTTATGGAAAAATATAAGAGTGGAGTAATTAATATAGATGATGATTTAGAATATGATGATGTTGATGACTATAATGATACAAACCAAAATACAGAAGAAGATGAATCAGAAGCTACTCAAGAAGAAGCTGTTGCAGGTTTTATAATGCCAGAGGTAAACGATAAGGATTCGATAAATCGTTATATTAATAAAATTGTTATAGAATGTTTGTATGGAGATAGTGATTATGCATATGATTTAATATATGATGAATGTAAAGTAAATAAATTTAAGGAGAATAAACAAGAATTTGTAAATTATATAAATAATAATAAAGACAAGCTATATAATATGAATATTAGTGAAATTAATGTTGGAGAAACTGATGATGAATTTGATATAAAATATGGTTTTAAAGATGTTGATGGAAATATTTATTATTTATATGTTGTTGAAGCTGAAGATTTTTATTTTTCAATAAAATAATGGGGAAAGGAGGAAGGTTATATGAAAAGTAAGTTATTAAAAATAATATCAATATTTAGTGTTTTTATAATTTTACTTTGCTGTTCATATTCATTTGCAGATTTTTCGGATGTACAAAAACAGGCAGCAGATATTAACCACGATGGAAAAATAGATAGTAAAGATTTAGATTTAATTGTTGACCAAGATTTTCCTCCAAGACCTCAAGATGGGGTTAAAAATCCTTCTCAAGACAATTATTTTGACACTACTCAAAATAGTAATGGGACATCAAATGAACAGAATACACCTAGTACGGGATGGCTAAAAGTATGTAAGGAAGAGGCAGACCGTATAGTTAAAGAAGGATATAAGTATAAAAATGGAGGAGGAAATAAGGCTACTGATTGTGCAAGATATGTGTCAGGGTGTTTAGTAAAATATGGTGCTTTAGATAAAGGTCAAAGAATTTATTCGACTGGTGAAATACATTATGCTCCTAATAAAGTAGCTGTTAAACATAAATTACAAAGTAATGCTCAAATAATAAAAGTAAAAACATCACTTAAAAAATATTCTAAACAATTACAGCCAGGAGATATTTGTTGTTGGGCTAATCCTACACATATAAATGTTTTTGCAGGATTTGATTCCAAAGGAAATTATACATGGTATGATGCAGGAACTTCTGCAACTAAAACAAAACGTGAAGGTTCCAAATTTGTTAATATTGGACCACGTGAAAGATGGAATAAAAATGGGAAAGATAAAAAAATATTGCATTATGTAATAAGATTAAATAACCAATAAAATTGATTAAGGTATATTAGAAAGTGGTGACGATATGATTGAAATAAAGAATGTTTCTAAGTCATATAAAAAAGGTAAAAAGGTAATAGATGATTTAAATTTAAAAATAAATAATGGAGAAATTTTTGGCTTTATTGGGTTAAACGGAGCGGGAAAAACTACAACAATAAAAATGATTACAGGTATTTTAGAAATAGATGAAGGAGAAATTTTAATAGATGGAAAAAGTATTTTTACTGATGCTGTTGAAGCAAAAAAGAACATAGGACTAGTTCCGGACAATCCAGATATTTTTTTGAAATTTAAAGGTATAGAATATTTGAATTTTATTGCAGATGTTTATGAAGTAGATGAAGAAGAAAGAGTAAAAGAAATTGAAAAATATGCTAAAGAGTTTTCAATGGAAGAAGAATTAGAAAATAAAATAGAGAGCTATTCACATGGCATGAGACAAAAAATACATATAATTGGAGCTCTTTTGCATAAGCCTAATAATTGGATTTTGGATGAACCAATTACGGGTCTAGACCCTAAGGCTTCATATGATTTAAAAAAGATTATGAAAGATTATGCGAATGAAGGAAGAACGGTATTTTTTTCTACACATATTTTGGAAATTGCAGAAAAATTGTGTGATAGAATTGGTATAATAAATAAAGGAAAATTAGTTTTTGTTGGTACATTAGAGGAAATGAGAAAAGAATTTGGACAAAAATTATCATTAGAAGAAATGTTTTTAGAGGTAACAGAAAATGAAGAGTAATGTGAGTTTAAAAAATATTAAAAATTTGAGTGCTTTATTTATTAAAGATAGATCAAGCCATATAGATTTATTTAAAAATAAGAAAATTAATAAAAAGTCTATGTGGTTTTGGATTATATTAGCTTTGATTATTGCATTGGGTTATTTAAGTTTTGAAATAGTAAATTATTTAAAAAAATTAGGAAGTCCACAAATTTTTTTACAGGGTTTTTTCCTTTTTTTGGGTGGAATAATTATTATTCAAGCTATAATGCTAACTATAAATATAATGTATTTTTCTAAGGATTTGGAACTAATTCTTCCTATGCCATTTAAACCCCTTGAAATATTAATTTCTAAGTTTAATACTATTTTATTTTTTTTATATAGTACAGAATTAATGTTAGCGGTTGTTCCTCTTTTTATGTATGGAGTTATTGTTAGCTACAATTTATTGTTTTTTATAAAAATGATAATTGCATTAATTATTTTCCCTGTTTTTTTTGCATTAATAGTTTCAATGATTACTTTAATTTTAGTAAAATATATTGGAATTATAGGTAATAAAGATGTAATTCAAATTCTTTTTACACTTTTATTAATTGTAATTTTATTTGTAGGAATAAATTATATTGTAAAAATTTCTATTGATGAAGAAGTTGATGAAAAGGTAAGTATTTTAGAAAGCAAATTAACTGGAATAAGTAAATATTTTTTAACAATTACACCAACTGTAAATATATTACAAAAAAAAGAATTTTTTAAGAGTTTTCTAAATGTTATTTATTTAATTGTAATTAATTTATTTACATTTTTACTATTTATTTTTATAGGTAAAAGAACATATTTAAAACAATTATTAAAAATTAATTTTTATTATAAAAAAAGAAAAAAAATAAAAATAGATTTAAATAAAAATTGCAAAAAAAATAAAATTTATAGTGCATATATAAAAAAGGAATTTAAACAAATCTTTAAAGTTCCGGTATATTTTATACAATGTATATACCCAATTATTATAACGACTTTTTCTGTTTGTGTAATGATTGCAGGTGTTCTTCCATATTTTAAAAAAGTTGCAATTGAAAAAAATTTATTAGAAGGAATTAGTTTTAATATTGAGGCTGTAATATTAATATTGGGAATTTTACAGTTAATTGGGCTAATAAATAAAACGACTGTTACTGCAATCTCTAGGGAAGGAAAGAATGCATTTGTTATGAAATATTTACCAATTGATTTTTATAAACAGTTTATTTATAAAAATATACCTCAAATTTTGGTAAATACAATTTGTAGTTTTATTATTTTAATTTTTGTTTATTTTTATTTAGAAGTAATAAGTATAGGATATATTTTTATGATTTTTATTTTATCTTTTTTAATGTTTTGCATAAATAGTTATTTATTATTAATTATTAATTTATTATTCCCAAAAAATAATTGGGAAACTGAATATGAAATTTTTAAAAATAATAATAATTTTATATTACAATATTTTTTATTTATAATTAATTTTTTGGTATTATATTATTTAGATAAATTGTTTTTAAAACATGATTTAAATAAATCAATTATTTGTATTTTTGCTTCTTTTGTAATTATTTTTGCTACTTTAAATTATTTAATAAATAAATTTAAAAATAAATTATTTAAAAAAATTAAATAAAAAAATA
>USQS01000002.1 GCA_900556865.1 uncultured Clostridium sp.
GAATTAAGGTTAAAAGCTATTTTGGATGAAAAAGCTACTTTAGAATGTGGAAGAGAGGCTGGATTGAAAGAGGGAATGGCTAAACGGACTTGCAGAAGGAGAAGCAAAACGGAATAGCAAAAGGAAAAATTGAAATTGCAAAAAATCTTATAAAGCTTGGAATAAATGTTGACGATATAGTAAAAGCAACAGGCTTAATTAAAGAAAAACTTGAAAAACTTGAAAAGGAATCTTCTATATAAAATAGAAAAATTAGGATAATTTAATTATTGTATAAAAATATGGGGCGGTCTTAAATTTTTAAGACTGTTCCTAATTTTTAAGTGTTTTTTTAACTTTTTCTTCTAATTTATGTAAAATTCTTGACTTTTTGACAAATCCATTATATTATAATATAAGCAAAAAATCCTAGGAAAGGAAGAACAAAAATTATGGGAGAAGTTATAGTTATTACATCAGGAAAAGGTGGAGTTGGAAAAACAACAACAACAGCAAATTTAGGCTCAAGTTTAGCTCTAGAAGGAAAAAAAGTTGCATTAATAGATACAGATATTGGACTTCGTAATTTAGATGTAGTTATGGGGCTAGAAAACAGAATTGTATATGATATTGTAGATGTTGTTGAAGGCAAATGTAAATTAAGACAGGCTTTAATTAAAGATAAAAGATTTAAAGAGTTATATTTGTTACCAGCAGCACAAACAAGAGATAAATCAGCAGTTAATGAAGAACAAATGAAAGAACTTACAGGAAAACTTAAAGAAGAATTTGACTATATACTTATAGATTGCCCAGCAGGTATAGAACAGGGATTTAAGAATGCTATTGCAGGAGCAACTAGAGCAATAGTAGTTACGACAGCAGAAATTTCATCAATAAGAGATGCAGACAGAATAGTGGGGCTACTTGAATCATCTGAAATAAAAAATCCAGAATTAGTAATAAACAGAATAAGACCAAATATGGTTAGAAAAGGCGAGATGATGGATGTTGATGACATAGTTGATTTATTATCAATAGATTTAATAGGAGTTGTTCCAGATGATGAATACATAATTACACAAACAAATAAAGGAGAGCCGGTTATACAAAATAAAAAGGCACCATCAGGAAAGGCATATTTAGAGATTGCAAAAAGAATATTAGGAGAAAACATAGAAGTTACAATTCCTGGAAGAGAAAAAGGTTTTTGGGCAAAACTAAAAAGGCTTTTTAAAAAATAAAAAAGTGGAGGTAAATAAAATTGTTTGAAAGCATTATGAAAATTTTTAAAAAAGCTAAGAAAAAAGAATTAATGCAAGCAGATTCTAAAGAAACAGCTAAAGAAAGGTTACGTTTAGTGTTAATGCAAGACAGGGCAAATGTTTCGGCAGATTTTCTTGATTTAATGAGAAGAGAAATAATAGAAGTAATAAAGAAATATATAGATATAGATGAAGAAGCAATGGATGTTAGGCTAACAAATGAGGTAAATGAAGATGGTGTGCAAGGAGCACCGGCTTTATATGCTAATATTCCTATAATCAACATAAAAGAAGAGGCAAGAAAAACGCAAAAACAAGAAAATCAAAAAGAAACAAAAAATAAAGAAGAAAATAAAAATGTTTCAAAAGATAAAAAAGTTGAAGAAAATATAAGCAAAGAGGAAAAGAAAAAAGAACTAGAAGAAAATAAAGAAAACAAAAAAAAATTAGAAGAAGACAAAGAAAATAAGGAAGAAGAGAAGAGTGCTAAAAAAGAAGAAGACATAAATAAAAAAGAACCAGAAAAAAAAGAAAAGCAAAATGAAAAACAAGAAAATAATACAAAAGAGCCTAAAGCTAACAAAAACCAAAAAGAAAGCAAAAAAAACATGCCTAAAATGAAAGAAGAAAACAAGAAAAAATAGTTCTTTTTTGGCTTGAGTTTGAGCTTAAGGAAAGGAATGATAGAAAAGAATGAAGAATAAAATTTTCAAAAATATGGAATGGCTGATTCTTTTATCGGCAATTTTACTTTGTATAGTGGGCTTTGTTGCTCTATACTCGGCTACACAAGATGATGACTTTGGATACTTAAAAAAACAAATAATTTGGTTTGCAGTAAGTATAGTAATTATGTTTTTGGTTGCTATGGTAGATTATGAAATATGGGTTAAGTTATCACCAATTTTTTATGGCATATCCATAATACTTTTGATAGCAGTGCTATTTACAAAGGAAATAAATGGTGCAAGCAGTTGGTTTAATATAGGTAATTTCTTTTCTTTGCAACCTGCAGAATTTGCAAAAGTTGCAATCATTTTATTTACAACAAGTGTAATAGTAAAAATTCAGGAAAGTGGAAAAAATGAAATAAATGTATTTTGGAAACTTGGAATAATTGTATTTACTATAATTGCACCAGTATTTTTAATAATATTACAGCCAGACTATGGAACAGCTGCAGCATATTTTGTAGCATTGGTTTTAATGTTGTTTGTTGCAGGAATTGATAAGAAATATATAATAGTTGCTTTTTTAGTTTTAGCAGTTTCATTACCATTATTATATTTTTTCGTGTTGCCAGAACATGCAAAAAAGAGAATAGACGTTTTTTTAAATCCAGAATCAGACCCGAGAGGAGCTGGGTATAATGTATTGCAGTCTAAAATTGCAATAGGTGCAGGAGAACTTACTCGGAATGGGAATTTTAAATGGAAACCAAACTCAACTTGGGTATTTATCTCCTAAAACAACAGATTTTATTTATTCAGTAATAGGTGAGGAAATGGGGTTTGTTGTGGCAGGTGCAGTTATAATTTTATATATAACACTAATTACCAAGTCACTGTATGTTGCAAAAACAGCAAAAGATGATATGGGGTCTTATATAGCGGCAGGAATAAGTGGAATATTTTTATTTCACATGGTAGAAAATATTGGAATGACTATGGGGTTACTTCCGATAACAGGTGTACCACTTTTATTTGTTAGCTATGGTGGAAGCTCAATGATAACAAGTTTTATATGTATTGGTTTATTGCTTAATATAAGTGGAAATAGAAAGAAAACAATTTTTATAAAATAAAAGGAGCAAGTAGATGTATTTGCAAGAATTAAAAATAGGAAATATAAAACTAAAAAATAATATATTTTTGGCTCCAATGGCAGGTATAACAGACCTGCCATTTAGAATAATATGTGAGCAATATGAGCCAGGTCTTGTTTTTTCAGAAATGATAAGTTCAAAGGCAATTTTTTACGGAGATGAAAAAACAAAAAAGTTAATGAACTATAAAAATGAAAAAAGGCCAATTGCAACTCAAATTTTTGGTTCAGATGTTGAAGCAATGGCATATAGTGCAAAATATGTATCTGAATTTTCGGAAATAGTAGATATAAATATGGGGTGCCCAGCACCTAAAGTTACAAAAAATGGAGATGGTAGCAAACTTTTATTGGATTTAGAAAAAGCAAAAGAAATAATGGAAGTGGTTGTAAAAAACTCTAAAGTGCCTGTAACTTTGAAGTTTAGAAAAGGCTGGGACAATGAGCATATTGTAGCAACTGAAATTGCAAAAATTGCAGAAAATGCAGGAATATCTGCTATAACCATACATGGGAGAACAAGAGCAGAATATTATTCTGGTACCGTAGATTTAGAAATTATTAAAAAGGTAAAAGAAAGCGTTAATATTCCAGTTATTGGTAATGGAGATATTGTAGACGAAAAAACTGCTTTAAATATGTTTCAAGAAACAGGTTGTGATGGAATAATGATTGGAAGAGCAGCACTTGGAAACCCATGGATATTTGAAAAAATAATACATTATCTTAAAACAGGAGAAAAATTAGAAGAAATAAGCTTAAATAAAAAATATGAAGTTATAAAAAAGCATCTAATGCTTTTAGTAGAAGAAAAAGGAGAAATTACAGCAGTAAAGGAGTTTAGAAAACATTTAGCAGCATATACTAAAAATATGCCAAATTCTAGTGTTTTTAGAAATAAAATTAATACTATAGAAAATAGAGTGGAACTTGAACAAATTTTAGATGATTATTGGAAAGGGATGGAGAGAGTAAATGTATAGAACTAAAAATTTAGGAGAATTAAGAATTGAAAATGTTGGAGAAGAAGTAGAGCTTGCAGGATGGATTCAGAAAATAAGAAATTTAGGTGGAATGATATTTATAGATTTAAGAGATGAAAATGGAATTACACAAATAGTTATAAATGATGAAGACCTACAAAAACAAGCAAAAGAGCTTGTTAAAGAAAGTTGCATTCAAATAATAGGTAAAGTTACAGAAAGAACAAGTAAAAATCCTAAAATGCTAACAGGGGATATTGAAGTAGTAGCAAATAAAATAAAAGTACTTGGAAAATGTAAAGCAGAACTACCATTTGAAGTAAATTCAGAAGTTGAAGCAAGAGAAGATTTAAGATTAGAATATAGATTTTTAGATTTAAGAAATGAAAAATTACATAATACTATTTTACTTCGTTCTAAAATATTAAAAACTCTTAGAGATAAAATGGATGAACTTGGCTTTTTTGAAATTCAAACACCAATTTTGGCTAATTCTTCTCCTGAAGGAGCAAGGGATTATTTAGTACCAAGTAGATTAAATCCAGGAGAGTTTTATGCACTTCCTCAAGCACCACAACAATTTAAGCAATTGCTTATGGTTTCTGGTTTTAATAAATATTTTCAAATTGCACCATGTTTTAGAGATGAAGACCCAAGAGCAGATAGGGCACCAGGGGAGTTTTATCAATTAGATTTTGAAATGAGTTTTGCAACACAAGAAGATGTATTTAAAGTGGTAGAAGATGTTATACCATATACATTTAAAAAATTTACAAATTGGAAAGTTGATGAAGGACCATTTATACGTATTCCATATAGAGAAGCTATGGAAAAATATGGAATAGATAAACCAGATTTAAGGAATCCATTAATTATCCAAGATGTAACAAAAGTATTTGAAAATATTGAATTCAATGCGTTTAAAAACAAAACAGTAAAAGCAATAGTAGTGCCAGATGGTGCAAAGCAAGGAAGAAAATTCTTTGATAAAATGACAGATTTTGCAACAACAGAAGAAGTTGGAGCAAAAGGATTGGCTTGGACTAAGTTTGAAGAAGATGGCCTAGTACAAGGTGGAATAGCAAAATTTATAACAGATGAAGCAAAAGCAAAATTAGAAAACGAATATGGAGTAAAGGCAGGAGACAGTATATTCTTTATAGCTGATGAATTTAATAAAGCACAAAAAATTGCTGGACTTGTAAGAATAGAACTTGGAAAGAGATTAGATTTATTAGAAAAAGATACATATAGATTTTGTTTTATAGTAGATTTTCCAATGTATGAATTATCGGATGAAGGAACAATAGATTTTAGTCATAATCCATTTTCAATGCCACAAGGAGGGCTAGAGGCATTAGAATCAAAAGAACCACTAGATATTTTAGCATATCAATTTGATTTAGTATGTAATGGGTATGAAACAATGTCTGGGGCAGTAAGAAACCATAGTCCTGAAATAATGGTTAAAGCCTTTGAAATTGCAGGATACACAGAAGAAGATGTAAAAAGTAGATTTGGAGCGTTATATAATGCGTTCCAATATGGTACACCACCACATGCTGGAGCTGCACCTGGGGTAGATAGGTTGGTAATGTTAATTGCAAATTCAACCAATATAAGAGAAGTTATAGCATTTCCTAAAAATAAAAGAGCAAGAGATTTATTAATGGGAGCACCTTCAAAAGTTTATGAAGAACAATTAAAAGATGTGCATATAAAGTTAGATATTGGTAAAGAGTAAATAAAAAGAAAGGTGGTTTGCTAATGAGAAAAAAACAAAAAAAGAAAAATAAGAATTTTTTTAATGGTATTATTTATTTAATATTAATTGGATTACTGATATATTCAGGAATTAAAATATTTAAATGGAATAAAGAAAATAGCAACAATAATAATATAACAGATAAAATAAATGAAGCTGTGACAGTGGAAAAAAATTCTGAAGGGAAAGAAGATTTTAATATTAATTTTAATACTTTAAAAAAACAAAATGAGGATACTGTTGCATGGATTAAAGTAAATAATACAAATGTAAAATATCCAGTTGTTAAAGCTAAAGATAATAGTTTTTATTTAACACATAGTTTTGATAAAAGTAATAATTCGGCAGGATGGATTTTTGCTGATTATAAGAATAAATTTGATGATACAGATAAAAATATTGTTATTTATGGACATAACAGAAGAGATGGCTCTATGTTTAGTAGTTTAAAAAATGCTTTAAATCCAAATTGGTATAATAATGATTTAAATAGAAACATATTGCTTTACACTGAAAATAAAGAATATAATTATGAGATTTTTTCTAGTTACAAAATAGAAAGTGAAGATTATTATATTAAAACAGAGTTTAATGATGAAAATGACTTTGAAGATTTTCTTAATACAATAACTAAAAGAAGTGTTCAAGATTTTGGGGTAAATGTTTCAAAAGATGATTCTATTTTAACATTGTCAACATGTGCAAATAATAATAAATATAGGGTTGTTATACATGCTAAAAAAGTTATTATTGATTAAATGTAAAAAAGAAATAAAACTAAAAATTCAGTTTTATTTCTTTTTTGTTACAATTCACAGAAATTTGTGGAAGCAAATTTTATGCGCAAATAAATACAAGGCGTGGACTTTAAAATATAATAAGTGCTAATGTTATTAAGTTTTGCTTTTGTTATTATATAATTACTGTAAATCAAAAGTGCTCTCTGATTTGTTTTTAACAACAGGTGCAATTTCATATTTTATTTTAAAAAATTTAAAATCTTCCAAAGTGTTGTCTTCTAAACAAGCTAAATATATATCTAATTCATCTAAAGAATTACAAGCTGTAATAATTGCTGGATGTAAATTATAATTAAAAAATAATTCAAACCCTAAAGAAAGTGCTTTAATCTTTGATTTGTGTTCTTTTTTTGTTATTAATTTATAAGCTTCTTTAAATCTAGACATTGCAGATGATTTATATTTTTTTATTGGAATTGTATATGTTTTTTGAATAACATCTTCAATTGATGAATATGTATTTTTATTTTCAGCAAGTTTATTTTTTATATCTTCTATTTTGTATGGTAAGATAACGGTTGCTTGCATTTCTGATATAACTAATGTATTTTCAACATATGCTAAATTTAATTCGTTTTCAGCTAATATTAAATTTTCTTCAGTTTCGGTTGTTTCTATTTTTTTAGTTTCTAACGAAAAATTAGAAAAATCTATTAAAGATATTTCATATAAAAATTTTTCTATTGTGGATGTATTTTTGTATATTATATTAATTGCTTTAGAAAAAGTTTTATTATAGTTTTTTATTTTGTCTTCAACTTTAGATTCAGAGTCTTTATATAAACAGGCAATTTTATCTATACGAGATAGCAATTTTTTTAGAGCTTCTATATTATTATTAGACTTTTTTAGTGCTATTGTGGATTTATTAATATAGTTTAAAACATCAGAAGAAGTTGATGAATTTACATCAAGTTTTCCTAAAAAGTTTTTCATAAAGGTTAATATCTGTTTATTTAAGTTATTTTGAATATCTAAAGTTGATTTTAAAGAACTTTTTTCAATATATAGTAAATCCAAAATATTTTCAGTGTCTGTGTAATTAATCATTTGTACCTCCATAAAAGTATAATAAATTAAAAAGTTATAAATTTGTTCTTGTGCCAATTTTGTGTGATAAAATTTAAAAGCAACTTTATATAAAAAGTTTGAATTGCTTTTAAATACACAAAATAATTATAGCATTATAATTATAAAATGTAAATGGTAAAAAATAAAAAATAAAAAAAACAAAAAAAAAGTTGAAAAAAAGAAAGTATTATGGTATATTGAAAATAGATTTTTTATTATAGGAATAATATGAAACTTTTAGTTCTACAATACAAAGTGAAAATGTTACTTTCAAGGGAAAGTTCTCTGAACTTCCTATAATAAAAAACAATGCACAGAAATTTATGAAGGTAAATTTCGCGCGCGAACAAAGACACGGACTTTAAAATGTTTTAATAATGCTGATGTTATTAATGTCCACTTTTGTTCTTAAAATAATAATATTGTATAAAAAGGAAATAAAATTTTAGATTTATTACCTTGAATTAGAAAGGAAAGTGAAAAAAATGAAAAAAGCAATTTTAAATACAATTTTTGTTGTATATGTAGTGATAGCAATATTTGTAACTGTTTGTTTGTTATCATATAATGCTTTTAAAGTTACAGAGTTTGGTGATAACTCGCTTGTACTTATAACAGATAATACATTAGAACCAGAATATAAAAAAGGAGATTTAGTTATTGTAAATAGAAAGTCGCCTATTATAACAGGAAAAAAGGCATTTTTCTATAATACCTATGATAGAAACATAGAAATAAAACTTGGAAAAATAGAAAGTATGGAAAAAGTAACATCTACTGAAACAACCTATACTTTAGAAGGAGAAAAAGAAATTTCTGGAAAATATGTACTAGGACCTGCAGAAACAGCTGAGGTAATTCCACAAGTAGGAGGAATTTTAGCCGTTTTAGAGTCTAAATGGGGATTTTTATTTATTATTGTTTTACCATCTCTACTTGCATTTTTATACCAGATATCTAATGTGATTTCTGAAATAAGAGGAACAAAAGAGTAAAAAAATTAATAAGGAAAAGTAAAATGAGCTTAAAGAAAAATAAAAATTTAAGAAAATTAGTAATTCTAATTTTTATGTGTGTTATTTTATTTTTGATATATGAAATAGTTCATATTTATGCGGTTTTTTATAGTGAGTTAACAGGTAGGGTTAAGTTTGAAAACGGAGTTTGGAATATAAAAATAAATGATACTGAAATTTCAAAAGGCATAAAAACAACTTTTGATGTTAACCAAATTAATACGGGTGAAAATATCCATGTTAAGCCAGGAAGGCTAGCACCAGGTCTATCTGGAAATTTTGATATTTTAATAAATCCTGAAAATACAAGTGTGTCTATTAGGTATGATATTAGTTTAAACCAAGAGGCTTTAACAAATGAATGTTTAAAAATTAAGTCTATTAGTGAAATTATGGCTGGTAATGAATTAATAAAAACTGAAGAAAACACATACACAGGTGTAATACCTTTAGAAAAAATAAAAAATGGAACTAAAAATAAAATAAACATTGAAATTGAATGGGTTGATAATGAAGAAAATAGTAAACAAGATACTATTTTAGGAACAAATGAGATGGCTAAAATTAAAATTCCTATAAATGTTCATGTTTGCCAATATATGGGAGAAGAAATCAATAGTATTGAATAAGTAAAATAAGGGACGATAATAAAAAATGAAAAATTTTTTGTATAAAATAATAGGATATATATTAAATATACTATTAATTATAATTACATTGTTAATTCTAGTAGGGATATATTACATTATTCAAATTAAAATATTAAAAAATGATTTTGCAAATTTGTGTGGATATACTTTTTTTGAAGTTGCAACAGGAAGTATGGAAAATACAATAAATATTGGAGATGTTGTAATTGTAAATTTAACAAAAGATGTAAATGAAAATGATATTATTGTATATAAAGATGATAATAATTTTATTACACATAGATTGATAAAAAAGCAAGCAGATAAATTAATTACAAGAGGAGATGCTAATAATAGTGAAGACAAGCCAATAAATGAAGACCAGATATTAGGAAAAGTAATTTATATAGTACCTAAAATGGGTATTTTTAGAAAAATTTTTATATCAAAAGAGATTTTAGGATTAGTTATAGCTATTCTAATTCTTTTAGGAATATTATTTGTTTATGAAGCAAAAAAAGCATAAAGGGAGGGACATTATATGAATAAAAAAACAAAAAAGCTATATGTAAAATTAATAATTCTAATTTTGTGTTTTTTTATTGTTATAAGAATTTTTGTATTGGTTTTGTCAAAATATGAGAGCGAATCAAGTTCAAATGCTAATGTAGATATTGCGTTTTATTTATTAAAAGAAGATTACAAAACAATGACCCTTAATCTAGATTCAGTGCTTCCGAGGGATAATGCTTATGTTTATGATTTTTCAATAGGTAATATAGATAATGAAAAACAAGCAGAAGTGGATTTAACATATGATTTAACAATAAGAACAACAACTAATTTGCCACTAACTTATGAATTGCTTATAAAACAGGAAAATAGTGAAAATTGGACAAGTGCAATAAAAGCAAATGATATAGCAAAAGACGAAGATGGGACTTATTTTAGAACTATTTCAACAGAACAAATTACATTAAAATATCAAGATCCAACTACTAATCTATATCAGTTAGTAGTTTATTTTCCGAGCAATTATAATGAAAGTAATTATCAAGATATTATTGAAGCAATAGAGATAAATGTTTATTCGACACAAATTACAGAATGATAAAAGCTAAAAATATAAAAATAAAAAGGAATGATATTAAATATGCCTAAAAAAAGGTATCAATTTAAAATAAAAAACAATTTAAAGAAAACACAAATATTACTAATAATGGCAATTCTTATATGCATAATTTCTTTTATTGTTATATTTGGAAGATACCTTACAAATAATGTGAATGATTTTTTTGTAAGGAGTAAGGAATTCTATTTTTATAGTGATAAATTAGAAGAAGATACTGCTGTTTTCCAAGTGGATAACTGGTCTGGAGTAGATGATTATGTTATAACCGTTAATATGAATAGTAGGAAAAATAATTTAAAAGCTGCATCTTATGATATTGGATATACAATTAGTTATACATGTAGCGATAATGCTATCTGTCAGTTAAGCAAAACAGAAGGAATTATATATTCTAACAATAATTCTGATTATTTTAATTTAACTATTACACCAAATAGGCAACTTGAAACAGGAGATAAAGTGGTAGTAGAAATTGAAGCAAAGTCAACTGCTAAATACCAAAAAACTTTGAAAGGAAAATTTACATTAGTTGTTGGAAAGGAAAAATTAAGCTACCAAATTACAGATAAACCACAGAATCCATATATGGAATTGAGTTTAACAAATACTTTATCTTATTATATTGTAAATGAGGCTTTTGGAAATTATAGTGTTAATGACAAGATTGATATTGATACATATTTAGCTTTAACTGAAGAAAATAAAGCTAAATGTTCTTCGGCAATTGTGACAATAAGTTTTAATCCAGAACAAGTTTTGTTAGATATCACAAATGAAAGCTATTCAAAAGCTAAAAACATTGAAACAACGACTGTAAATGGAAAAACATATATTAATAAATTTACTATATTAATAGACGCAATTTCAAGTACGGATTTGAGATTTTATAAAGTAGATGTATCAAAAGATTATACGTATCCAAATGGAAATGAACCTTCAGTTTTGAGTATTACAAGTATTTAGATAGAAAGGATAAATCTTATGACAATTAATATTATGAATCAATATATTAAGTTAACCAAAAGAGAAATAAATGCATATATGAAATTGATTTTTCTGAATAAATATGATAAAAATTATTGTGATTTATATATAGAAAAATATATAAACACTAGATATTACAATTTTTATGAAGAAGATTTAGGTATCAATATTAGAAGAAAAATAATAAATAAATTAAAAGAAACACAAGATGATATTATTATAAATAATATTGATGATAGAGAACTAATAGAGCAAATGCGTGTATTTTTCTATTATGTTTTATATTTTGATAATGTTGTATATTATAAAGATTTAAAAGAAAAAGTTACAAAAATTTCTAAATTACGAAAAAGAATTTTACAAAAAGATGAGGAGAATTTTGAAGAAAAGCTATATTTATTGGTATCAGAATATGATAGAAAAAAACAAGAACTAATAAAAAAGTTTCATACAAAAGATTTCTTTTTAAAAATATCTAATTACCCAAATAAACTAAATGTATTTAGAGTTAATTTAAAACATAATATAAAATTTCCGCCTGAATACAGTGAGTTTGCTACAAATAAAGCGTTTTGTATGGGCGTGATTAATGAGGATAAATTAATAGTTGAATATTATTTAGTTGTACTACAAGTGTTAAGAGATATATTAAAGCAAAACTTTAAAAGGCAGTATATTGTCGAGTTTGCAGAAACGCTTTTAAAAAAGCCTAAAAAAATAAAAAGTTTGTTAAATATAATTAATAACATTGGAATTCAAGATAAAATATGTTTGAAAATTAAATATGAAGATTTTAAAAATAAAAAACAAGAGATATATGATCTTATGAGAGATGGATATAGGTTTGCAGTTATAATAGATAATTCGTTTGAAGTTAACAATAAAAATGTAGAAATTTTACAAATGTTTAAATTTGTTATATTAAATAAACAAATAAAAAAATATGATGAATTTGCACCATATAAAGATAGTTTGCAAAATGTAATAGAAATATAGCAAAAGAGTTACAAGTTAAGCCTCAAAAAGGGTATTAAAAATAGAAAGGAAGATACAATGGATACATTTACAAGATTTTTATATGAATTTTTGTCACAGTTTTTTTCTGGAATTATGATAGCACTTAAAGGAATAGGAACAGGCTTTGTACAAATTTTTGATATTAAATCATACCAAAATATATTAGATGCATATAAAGATGATTTATCTTTGCCAGAATGGGCTTTAGTAATAGCTTCAATTTTCTGTATTTTAGTATTAATAGTATTAATATTTGTATTGATATATTTACTAATAAGAAAATATCTAAAATTTAGAAAACAAGCTGTAAAGCAAGATGATTTAATGGAAGAAATAGCTTCATTAAATAATAAAGTAGCTAATTTAGTTGAAGAAAAAGAAAAGATATTAGCAATGAAAGTTTCGCAATTAGGCTTAAAGCCAGGAGAGTCAGCAGAAGAAGATGTTAAAGAAAATGTGCAAGAAGATTCTAATGTTAATCCAGATATTAGATTTTCAAAACTTGCTTTAATTGATGAAGAGTTTGCAAATTACAAAAATAAAGATTATGGTAATTCATTTTCTTTGCCAGAATTATGTGAAAATTTCAGGAATTTTGCAGCTTCTAAACTTGGCTTATATTATAAAATAGAAATGATGAGAATATTTGTTGCAGCATTAGCTTCTACTAAACTTGTAATACTTCAAGGTATTTCAGGTACGGGTAAAACATCACTTGCATATGCTTGGGGAAAGTTTATGAAACATGATTCTTGTATTGCTTCTGTACAACCATCTTGGAGAGATAGAACAGATATGTTTGGGTATTTTAATGAATTTACAAAAAAGTTTAATGAAACAGAAATGCTAAAAGAAATGTATCATGCAGGGTATTGTGATGAAATTTTTACAGTTATATTAGATGAGATGAACTTATCTCGTGTGGAATATTATTTTGCAGAAATGCTTTCTATTCTAGAAATGCCAAATAGAGATGAATGGGTTATTGAGCTTGTTCCTAACAGTTGGAAAACAGACCCAAAACACATTAAAGGTGGTAAGATAAGAGTTCCTGCAAATATGTGGTATATAGGTACAATTAATAATGATGATTCAACTTTTGCTGTTACGGATAAGGTTTATGATAGAGCAATGCCAATAGATATAAATGATAAAGGAACACCTTTTGAACCAATAGATACACCTGCTCAAGATATAAATTTTTCGTATTTGGATGGTTTGTTTAAAAGTGCAATTCAAGATAATCCCATATCACAAGAAACTTTAGATAAAATTGAATTAATGGATAATTATGTTATACAACATTTCCGTATTGCTTTTGGTAACCGTATTGTTTCACATATGAAAAAATTTGTGCCTGTTTATGTGGCTTGTGGAGGGGATGAAATAGCTGGTGTAGATTATTTTATTGCCAAAAAAATATTAAGAAAATTTGAGCAGTTAAATATTGCGTATATAAGAGATGAACTAGATCCATATGTTAATTTTTTAGATAAGACTTTTGGAAAAAATAAAATGAAAGAATGTATAGAATATTTGTTAAGACTTAAAAAATTATCATAAAAATGAAAGGAGTGTAAAATTTTGGATAATATTGAAGTTATTAGTTTATATGAAGATTCTAATAAACAAAGAGCAGATAAATTTATAAGTAAAACTCAATCAACATTAAAGGTTGATATAGACAAAAGTAAGATAACAAGAGATGTTGAATGGATTGATATGATGAATTTTACAGTACCTTATATTGATAATATATTTAGGTCTCCTAATAGATTTATTGTAAATGAAGAAGAAATTGTAAAAGTTGAACAAGCTAAAAAGATAACAGTAGAAACAATTAAGCATTTGTCTAAAAATACAAACTTTATACAAAAAATTGATGAAAAAACAGGAGATGTTACTCCATCTAAATTGTTAAATGTTAGAAAAGAAGAAACATATGATACATATGAAAATAGATTTATATATACTTTAGTGAAAAATATGAAATTATTTGTAAGAACAAGAAAAGAGGTTATTTTTAAAGATTTAGATGTAAAGGGAAGCA
Organism: uncultured Clostridium sp.; assembly: GCA_900556865.1. Lineage (GTDB taxonomy): Bacteria > Bacillota > Clostridia > TANB77 > CAG-508 > CAG-269. The sequence continues at coordinate 14,516 of USQS01000002.1, forward strand.
GTGATGGTAAAGACAATAAAACTTTAGAATATAATGCTACATCTAATGTTGGGCTTGAAGAAGTTGAAGTAAATGTTTCGTTAAATTCTAGAATGAAAGAGTCTAAAAGTAAGGAAAACAATAGTGCTAAAGAATTGGCAGAAAAAATAGAAGAACTAGAAAAAAATATAATGATTTTAGAATCTACGGAGGTTTTTCAAACTTTAGATAAATTACATGTAGCAGAGGTTAGAGACCCAATAAAAAAGACAAATGTAATTTTAAAAAATGTTAATTTTCAGTATGCTATGAAGTTGTGGAGTTTTTTAAGAGATAATTTAGAAGATAAAACAACAAATGTAGAAGAAAAAAGAAATTACATGGATAATGGAACTTTAAAAAAGATGATGGACGAAACTTTTTTACTCCAATATTTAACAATGAAGACTTTAGACGAAGATCAAGATGAGAACCAAGATACTAAAGAAGAAATTCAAAATGTTATATTAGAGCAAATGATAGATAAATTATTAGACATGAATGAAAATTTAACAGAAGAACAATTAAAAAAACTAATTGCAAATCGTTATGAGGTAATTAAATATAAAAAATTTGAAGTAATGCAAGATATTCAGAAAATTTATAAAGAGTACATTAAAAAATACTTACAAAAAATAGAAAAATAACACATAGGAAGGATTTTTGAAATGTTAAAAAAAATAAAAGAAAATAAAGTTTTAAAAATTATAGGAAATATATTATATACAATCTTTTTTATAATAGTGATACTTATGCTTATAGTAGTAATATTACAAAGAGTTTCAAATAATAGTATTTCGCTTAAAGGGTATAGAATTTTTACTGTTGCAACAGGAAGTATGGAGCCAAAATATAAAGTTAGTGATATTTTAGTTGCAAAAGAAATTAACCCAAGTGACATTAAATTAGAAGATGATATTGTATATAAGGGGAAAGAGGGTAGTTTTAAAGATAAATTTGTAACACACCAAGTTATAGATATAAAAGAAGATAATGGTAAATATAATTTTACAACAAAGGGAATTGCAAATATTGAAAAAGACCCAGAAATTTCAGAAGAACAAGTATATGGAAAAATCGTGTATAAGGTAAAATCATTAAGTTTTATATCTGATTTAATATCTGATATACATATTTTCTATTTCTTTGTATTTGTGCCTATTGCTATAATAATATATAAACAAATAAGAAATTTAATTTCAAATAATGAAGAAGACGATGATGAAAAATAAAACCACAAAGGAGGGGGGCTATGAGCAAGTTTTTAAAAATTATAAAAAAAATCAAATTGAGAAACTTAATAATATTAGTTGTTTTATTAGCCTTTAATACATATGCGTGGTTTATATACACAACAAAGGTGTCGCTAGATTTAACTGCCCATGTTAGTGCATGGGATGTACAATTTGTATCAAAAGAAGGAGGCATTACTTCAAATATGCTTATTGAAGTTGAAAGAGTTTGCCCAGGTATGGATAATTTTGAAAAAATTATAGAAGTAAATAATAGAGGAGAAGTTGGTGCTACATTAAGTTATGAGATAGAATCTTTAAAAATCATGGGTAATACTTTAGAAGTAAGTGAAACAAGTGGGCTTACTTCTGAAGATATTGAAAATAAAATGAAAACTGAATATCCATTTAAAATAAATATAGAAAAAGATGATGAAGGTTTAGTTAATGGTACTGGAAATGGTAGTTTTAGAATTACAGTTGAATGGCCTTTTGAATCTGGAGATGATGCAAAAGATACTGAATGGGGAAATAGAGCATATGAATACTACTCTTTACATCCAGGTGAAAATTGTATAGAATTAAAATTAATTTTAAAGGCTACACAGAAAAATAGTTAAATGTAGCCTTATATAAATAATTTTAATTATGCTCCTTTTATTCTGCAATTTGAGTAAACGAAATTTTGACATAAAATAGAGCAGGAGTATCAGATTTTGTAGATAATGTGTCTTCTTCATTAGACATTTGAGCAGTTTGACTATCATCATTCCATTTTACAAAAATACGAATTTTTCTTGTATTTATGTTACTATTTAGAGCAATTGTATCTGTAATTGGGTCATTGAAGTTGGCAAAATTTATTTTTTCTCCATCATCAATAGAATACCCAGTTGCAACAAGATCTTTTACAGAACTGTTTTCGTCAGCAGATGTGTTTATTTCATATTTAAATGAAACATCTGCACCGGAAAAATCAAAATTTAAATCAAAATATCCTTCAGCATTTGGTGCAATTATTCCACTTGCAATGTGTTCATTTCCAGGGAATACTGGGCTAATAGAACTTGAAAGATCAGTATTATTTTTTATAGATATATCATTAACGGAAATGTTCCAATTTGCAATTTTTATTTTTGTGTTACCAGTTGCAGATGTGAGATATTTTGCATAAATTTGAATAATTGTAAACATTAATATAACAAAAATAATTAAAATTAACAATAATAAAATTTTTTTACGATTTTTCATAACAATACCTCTTTTGTTTTTTAAAATTTTATCATATAAAATTTGATAAATCAAGGGAAGAAAAAAAGAAAGGAAAGTTTAATATGAAAAAGAAAAAAGAAGGAAAAATGGAAAAAGAAACATTATCAAAAGAACAGGTAAAATTAAATTCAGATAAAATAAAAGAAAGAAATAAAAGAATTAGAAATATAAAAATAAGTATATTGATTATTATATTATTTTTAATTATTATTTATTTTCTTTTAAGAATTGTATATGAAACAGGAGATTTTACAGTATCATTAGACCCAAATTTTGCTAAAAAACAGGGGCTGATAATGTATGAACATCAAGAAGAAAAAGAAGATAAAAGAATATTAAAAGCAACTAAATTAGAGTTTATGGATAATATCTCTGTAAAGTGGTTACCAGAAGATATAAATACAAGAGGAGAAGGTAGTCATAATGGAAATAATTATTTAGCATATACTTTTTATTTGGAAAACAAAGGAAGTGATACAATTAACTATTGGTATGAGATTCTTATTGATGATGTTATAAAAAATGTTGATGATGCAATTCGTGTAATGGTATTTAGAAATGACGACAAGAAAATATATGCTAAACCAAATAAGACAACGGGGGAAGCGGAAAACGGAACGGAAAAGTTTTATTCTTCTTCAGAGGTTTTAGTAGAAGGAAGGCAGGAATTTAAACCAGGAGATATTGATAGATTTACTATTGTAATTTTTCTAGAAGGAGATGACCCAGATTGTTTAGATAATTTAATTGGTGGAGAAATGAAAATGCATATGGATATTACAGAAGAACATATAAAACAAGAGTAAATATGTAATATTACAAAAACATTACAAAAATATTACAAAAAAAGACAAAAATTACATTTATATTACAAGTTTATTATATATATTGACAGTTTGTTTTTTATATTGTATTATAAAAAAGTAAAGTAAAAGTTGAGAAATAATTAAATTTTTAGTTTGGTTATTATGTGAGTAGGAACGAGATTTATGACTAATATTTAATTTTAAAAAAACTTTTCAAATTTAGAAAGGAATGAGAAAAAATGAGTAAAAAAAATCAAAAGAAAAGCAATGTTAAGTCATCAATTTTAGTCTTATTATTAATAGCAATTTTATTGATAGCATCAACATATGCATGGTTTACTGCCAATACAAAAGTAACAATTAGTACATTAGATGTTAATGTAAAAGCTCAAAATGGTCTACAAATTTCAGCAGATGGAGCAGATTGGAAAACAATATTACAAAATACAGATATTGATCCAACTAATGTTTCTACAACATATTCTGGAAATACAAACCAAATTCCAACTATAATGGAACCGGTTTCTTCTGTGGGAAAAATTGCTACAGATGGAACAATGGATATGTTTTATGGTACTGTAACACAATCTGATACAGGTACATCTCAATTAACTGCAAGTAAAACAACAGATACTAAAGGAGCAGGAGATAAAGCAGGACAATATATCGTTTTCGATACATTTTTAAGAGTTGATGCAGATTCACAGCTTACTTTAACTGCAGAATCAAATGTAAAAGCAAAAGATGAAACTAATAGTAAAGGACTTGAAAATGCAGCACGTGTAGCTTTTTGTGTGTTAGGAAATACATCTACAGGTGATACATTATCTAATATCCAAGCATTAAATGATACAGCATCAGCAACATCTTATATATGGGAACCAAATTATGATGTACATACAAGTGCAGCAATAAATAATGCTAAAAACGTTTACAATATAACTACAACAAAAGGACCAGATGCAACTAAACTTGATTATAATGGTATTAAAGCTGCAATAACAACTCCAGTTGCATTAAATTCAAATAATGCAGAATCATTTAGTCAAGTTACAACTATACCAACTAAAAAAGCAATGACAGATACAGCTATTCTTAATTTAAAAGCTGGAATAACAAAAGTTAGAATTTATATGTGGGTTGAAGGACAAGATGTAGATTGTGAAAACTCTGCTTCAGGATCAGATATTCAATATAATATACAATTCTCAATACCATCTCCAACACCATAAATATAAAAAGCAGAGATTTCTTCTGCTTTTTTTTATTTTTAATAGACTTTTTTTTTCAGTTATGATAATATAAAAAAGGAGAAAGGAAAGATATTATTATGGATTTTAGTAAAATGAAAACAGATGAATTAATTGAATTATATGAGAAAATAGAAGAATTTATTACTTTTTTAGAAAAAGAAGAAAAAAGTATGGAATAAAATGCAAAGAGGAGATTTTTTGATGGAAGATTTAACAAATGTTGAAAAAATAATAGAGAATATAGGCGTAAATAAAGAAATTTTATCAACTATGCCACAAAACAATGAAAAAAACAAGAAGATATATAAAGAGAAAATAGAAGAAATAAAAAAAGAATATGAAAAATATAAAAGTGATATTTTAGATATTTTTTCAAAAAGATATAATGAAAAAATAAACATTTCTATTGATAAATCAATAGAAAACTTTAGCAATAGGCTAAATACAATAAAAAATTTAATGTATTTATTAAATGATGAGCAAACATCATATGAAAAAATGGGACTAGATATAAATATTTATAAACTTGAAAAATACTATAAAGAGAATTTAGAAAATGTAAATGAACAAATTGCATCATGTATAGAAAAATTTCATATGGTTGGAATTGAATTGGATATAGAAGATTTTAATTATGTAAATTATGTAAAAGAATATATGGAAGTTTTTCTTCAAGAATTACAAAAAGATGATATTTACTCTAAAAAACTAAAGACTGCTTTTGAGCAGATTTATTGGAAATGCCCAGATATTATAAGAAATATTGCTTTAAATTTTAGAAATATTTATTTAACTAAACAAAATATTATTGATAAGTATTTTGAAAAAGAAAAAAATGAAATTTTAAAAAAGTGGGCTAAAAATCCAATTGAAATAAAGAAAACTTATATAGCTTTAAAGCAGCAAAAAATAGAAAAAGAAGCAATAGACAAAAAAATAATTATTGATAATTTCTTAAATGGAACTTTAAATACTAAAAATTATACAAAAGAAAAATTTAAGTCAAATTGTTTAAAAATTTTACCACAAAAAATATATGTGAAAATAAATAAAGATGAAGAAATTTATATTAATATAAGCAAATTTTTAAATAGTTTATATGAATACAAAAATTTTGAAAATTTTAAATTTATAATAAAAGATATGAAAGAATATTGCTTAAATAAAGATAAGTATAAAAAAGCATATGAGCAAACTAAAAAGAAAGTTGAAATTGAAGAAAAGAAATTAAAAAAATTAAGTAAAAAGAATGGATTTTTTGGAAGAAAAAAAGAAAGTGAAAAAAATGTGAGTGAACAAAATGAAATATTAAAAAATATTGAAGAACTTTATAAACAATTAGATTTAGACAAATTTTTCCAGAATGCTTCGACAAAATTAAATAAAAATTCCACAATATATGAAGCATTTACACTTGCCATTTCTTATTACAATTATATGGTTTCATGTATGATAAAATATAAAAAAGATATTACTCAAGAAGAAATGGATATGGAAATAGAAAACTTAAAAGAGTTTTTAAATAGCCCATATAATACAATAATAAATAATATTACTATTGCAGAGGAAAAAGATATTGCAATAATTATTAAGGATAGATATAAATTACTAAATTTTATTATTGAAAAAGAAGACTTTGAAGAAGGAAATATAGAAAATCTTATTTCAACTATAAAAGACATACAAATATTTAATAATTTAAAAAAGGCTAATTTAAAAGTAGAAGATATTGAAGAAATAATTAAGATGAAAAAAATTTTAAAGTTGTAAAGCAAATAGCTTAATAAAAATGTTAGGAGAACTATATGAGGAAAATAAACAAAAGGAAAATATTAATTTTAATTGTTTTAATAATAAGTATAATAATAGAAGTTAGAGTATTTACTCGCTCAAGAGCAGATAAGTTGATAGATATTTCTATTAATGTAAAAGATGTGAATAATTTAATAAATGATGATGTTATTAATTTACAAGCAATAGATGAAAATAATGCAGGTTATGCGGTTAATTTACCAGAGTTTATTAATGGAAATAAAATTAGTAAATATATTGTAGAAGAAAAAGAAGAAATTAAAGAAGAAAGTCAAAATGAAGTGATTGAAGAAAATAATGTAATAAATGAAAATTTGGAAAATGCTTCAAGTACTAAAATAAACAAGGTAGAAAAAACAGCAGGAGAAAAATTATATCTAACAAATGAGGAATTAGAAAATAAACAAATAAATATTACTGTAGAATATGACAAAAAAGAAAAAGATGATAAAATTTTATATTTTAAACAAATAGAACAAGAATATAACAATAATAAAATAAAAATAGAAGGATATTTACCAAATTCTAGTACGGTAAGTGTAGAAAAAATAGAAAGAGAAGAAATAAATAATCTAGTAGAACAATATATGAATGAAGCAACATCTTTAAAAATAATATATGATATTAAAATTGAGTCAGAAAATACAGAAGTTAAGCCACAGGAATTTGATGAAGAGGTCAAAGTTACAATAAATGGAATGGAAGATATTGATATTAAAAATCAAAAGTATAGAGTTATACATATAGATGAAAACAACCAAACAACAGAAATTCAAAATGTTGATACAAAACAAAATTCTGTACAATTTCAAACAAATAGTTTTTCATATTATGCTATCATAACAGAAAAATTATCTCAAATTGCAACTCTTAGTTTGGATCAGCCAGTTTTAACGAGTGTGGGTGAAACTATATCTAGTTTGGCAGATGTATGGGATGGACAAATTGCTACAAAATTTGAGTATGGTAATGGAACAGAAGAAGAGCCATATTTAATAACATGTGGTCAAGAATTAGCTTATTTGGCTCAAGAAGTTAATAATGGAAATTTATATGAAGGAACCTTTTTTCAGTTAACAAGAGATATAGACTTAAATAATAATGAATGGGCTCCAATAGGAAATATGAATAACCCTTTTAAAGGTGTATTTAATGGTGCTGGAAGAAAAATTGTAAATGCTAAAATTACAATTTCAGGTTCATTACCTACACAGCAAGTTGAAACATATGGCTTTTTTGGCTCTATAGGTTCTGGAAGTTCAGAAACAATTATTAAAAATATTCGGATTTGATAATATTAATATAGTTTTTGAGCCAAGAGGTAGTACAAATAATAGAACAACTCGAAAAGGATATAATATTGGTTATGTTACAGGAACATTATTTAATAATGCAAAAGTTATAAATGTTAGTGTGAAAAATTCAAATATTCAAATGACAAGTACAGTATATGTAAGAAATTATTCATTTCAATTTTATATTGGAGGAATAGCAGGCTCTGCTCAAAATAGTAACGATGATTATACAGACCCTGGAGAAGAGAAAAGATATAGTATAGAAAATTGCTTTGTTTCATCAGATATTGATATTTATAATATTAGAAGCTATTCTACACGTAATTATTCATATTTAGCTAGGATACAGGCAGGAGGAATTATTGGTAATATTAATAAACAACCAGTGTGGCCTAAAAATTGTTTATATAGTGGAGCAATAGATAGTTATGGTTTTATAGGACCAATTTTTGGTGGATTAGTACAAACAGAAACAACATCAAATAATACAAATAACTTTTCCGCTCATTGGAATGGAAATCAGGCTGGTGGAAATTTATCAATAACAAGTTATTATACAAATTTTACGGCAAATGGAACTAGCTTCACATCATCAGAAATTAGTGGTACATCAACTTCATATTTATCTAATCAAATATCAAATAGATCAATTAATGGGGTAAAAGGTGTTAATAAAGGTATTTATTTAAACGACATTTCATCAATGCTTCAAAATTTAAATGATGGAACTTCTGATGTTAATTGGACTTATGAAAATGGAGATTTAAAGTTGATTGAAAGATTAACACCAAATATTACCCAACTAGAAACCAGTAAATATAAAGCACAAATAGTAGATAAATATAATACATGGAATTATACATATAAATGGTACAAAAATGGTACAATAGACACAAATTATACAAATGATATTTATGAAACAACACCTAATTATATAGAAGACCAAAATATTACTCTTATAGTAAAAGATGGAAAATACTATGGAACGATTAATTTTGTTGTTCAAAAATTGTATATTGCTATTGAATTTAATGTAAATAAAACGAATTCTTCTGTTGTGGCAAAATTAACAGGAACGGCTAAACCATATGTAAATGAAAATACAGATTATACATATCAATGGTATAAAGAAGATATTTCTGGAGAAGGTGGACCAATTGAAGGCGAGACTTCTTTAACATTAACTAATTTAGAAGAAGGTATGGATTATAGATTAGTTGCCACAAATAAAAACATACCAGAGTTAAATGCAGAAAATAGTTTTACTTTTGGAGATAGAACAGTAATATATGTAAATTATAGTGAAGGAAATGACTATAATGATGGTTATACTCCAGAAACAGCCGTAAGAACAATGCCAACAGCATACCAAAAATTAAATTCAAATGGAAACAGAAATACAAATGTAATTGTTGTTATAGGTAATTATAATACACAAGATGTTTTCTATAATACACAAGATTCAACTAATACTAATTATCAAAAACAAGCTACAATAACAGGAAAATATAAAGGTATAAATTATTCAGGATCTTTACAAATGTATTATAGTTACGGAAGTAGTGGTTGGGGATGGGATTATAGTTATAATTATAATTTTATAAATGCAGATACTACATTCCAATATTTAACATTTAATGGAAATAATACACATGCATATTTATATGCTCAAGGTCATAATCTAACAATGGGAAAAGGGATACATATGACAAATTATTCTGAGGCAAATACAAATCAAGGACTGATTTCAGGAAATGCACCAGGTTTTCACGTGCTAGGAGCATATTTACAATATAACAGAACAACATTGCCTAGAAATAATTCAAAAATTATTATAAAAAGTGGTGCATACGGTAGAGTTTTAGGTGGCGGAGGTTGTGGAACTTCGGATTATGCAGGACAACAGACCTCACATGATTTTACAGGTTCAAACTTAACGGATGATACATTTAAAGTAACTATAGAAATAAATATTGAAGAAAGTACAAAAGAAAATTATGCATATGATATAAACTTATTAGGTGGTGGTGCAACGGCAGGGAATATGTATGCAAATGCAACAATAAATATTAAAAATGGAGAAGTAGGTAGAGTATTAGGAGGTAGTATTGGGGATAGAACATATATCAGAAACTGGTATTATCCTGAAAACACTTATTTAGGGTCTTCAACAATTAATCTTACAGGTGGTACAGTTCAAGAGCTTTATGGAGGAAGTTTAGGTAGAAATATGTCTGCTATAGGAAGTGGAGATTCAAGTGCTGCAAATTTGACCTGTGATACATATTATTATGGAAATATAACAATTAATATTTCAGAAAATGCTATTATAAATAGTAATATTTATGGCGCAGGAGCAGGTGGTGTTACAGGTTATAATGAAAATTCTTCAGACCAATATAAGTCATATGGGGAGAATATAGAATCTACTGTAAATATGAATATTTCAGGAGGGCAAATAAATGGAAATATATATGGAGGCGGATATGGATATACAGAATATTTGACACAAAATGTAACAGCTCAAGATGGTGGAGCATTATATGGAACAAGTAATATCAATATATCTGGAAGTCCAACAATAATAGGAAATGTTTATGGAGCAGGATGTGGATATAATTATTCAAATAAAACTCAAATTGCCCAAATGGTTGGAAATAGTAATATAATAATTAAAGAAACACCCAATATACAAGGAAAAATCTTTGGAGCAGGTGCTGGAATTTCTGGATATGAACAAATGGCGCAACTTACAGGAAATACTAAAGTAACAATTGAAACAGACTTAAATATAGAAATTTATGGTGGAGGAAATATTGCAAAAACAATTGGAGAACCAACTATAAACCTTCAAACAGGTAACCATACAGAAAGTATTTATGGTGGAGGAAATTTAGGAGCAGTTGAAGGAACCTCAAATATTAATATAAATGGTGGTACACAAGAAAATGTATTTGGTGGTGGAAATGAAGCAAAAGTTACAAAAACGAATGTATTTTGTAATAATGGAACAACAACAAACACATATGCTGGAGGAAATAAAGCAGAAGTTGAAGAAACAAATATATATTGTAATGGTGGAAATAGTGAAAATGTATTTGGTGGAGGAAACCAAGCAGGAGTTATAAAAACGAATATATATTGTAATGGAGAAACCATAACAAATGTGTTTGGTGGATCAAATGCAGACGGAACAGTAAATGAAAGTAATATAGAAGTAAATAATGGAATTTTAGAAAATCTATATGGAGGAAATAATCAAGGAGGAACTACTCAAACCAGTAATATTTTAGTTAAAGGCGGAACTATACAAAATGTTTATGGCGGTGGAGATAAAGCAGAAACAATAACATCCAATATTAATACAATTTCAGGAACAATGATAAATATATATGGAGGAGGAAACCAAGCTGGAATTACAACATCAAATATTACAACAAATGGAGGAAATATACAAAATATATATGGAGGCTCAAATAAGAGTGGCAATGTTCAAGAAAGTAATGTTATAACAAATGGTTCGAAAGAAGATTTAAGTTTTACAATACAAAATGTATATGGAGGAAATAACCAAGGTGGAGAAACCAAAACGTCAAATGTTACAATTAATGAGGGAGGAGTTTATAATGTTTATGGTGGTGGAAACCAAGCAATTACAAATGAAACCAATGTACAAATAAATGGTGAAGTTAAAGAAAGTGTTTACGGTGGTGGAAACCAAGCAGGAGTTAATACAAATACAAATGTAAAATTAACAGGAGCAACAATTCATGACAATGTATATGGAGGAGGAAATGAAGGAACTGTTACGGGCGATACTTTTGTTTATGTGAAAAATTCAAAATTAATGAATAGTGTTTATGCCGGAGGAAATGGTTCAACAGCAACAGTTTTTCAAAATACAAATTTATATATAGAAGGAACTACAACTGAAATAACAAATAGTGCTTTTGGTGGTGGAAATAAAGCACAAACAGGAGACGAAGAATATAATAATTCAATAAGTACGGTAAATATTGTTGGCGGAAAGATCGGAAAAAATGTATATGGTGGTGCAAATACTTCAGTAGTTTATGGTATAACTAAAACAAATATTGGTTATGATACAGTACAAGATACAATATTAGAAAAAGGAAATATAGAAATTGAAGGAACGGTATTTGGCGGAGGAGAAGCAAATGAATCGGGCAGTGAAATATATGATTTCTCATTTATTAGTGTAACAAAAGGAATTGATATACAAATTAATGGAAATGGACACGAGAAATGCTCAATAAAAGGAAGTATATTTGGTTCTGGAAATGCCTCAAGTACTAGTGGAGAAAGTAATATAACAATAAATAATTATGGAACCAAAGATTCCCCAAAAAGCAATGTATCAATACAAAGAACAGATTGTGCAACAATTATAAATTCTGCAATATCTTTATCTGGAGCAACAGATAGAACAAATGAGTATTCAAGTGTATTTTTCTCTTTAAGTAGGGTTAGTAAAGTAAAACTAAAAAATAATTCAACATTATATTTATGTAATGGTGCAAATTTATTAAAAGAATTATGTAGTTTAGTAGATGTTGATGGAAATGAACAAAAGGGAACAGTAACAATTGACCAAGAAACTGGCGATACGGTAAAAAATGTAGACAATAGAATTTACATGTTAGAAGGAAAAAACTTAAATATTGCAACAAATGAGCAAGTTACAGCGTATGGAAAAGTACAAGGAATGTTTTTCTTCGGGCTATTTACAAACAGAAATAACCCAGGTACAAGTACGGGATTTTATCATGAAGGATATAATAATGGGGACACAATTACAAACCAGGGGACATTTATTTTAAATTCATATGCAATGGCACAACATATGGAAAATCATGATACAACAGTTGATGGATTTTACACCAATTATAATAAAGAAGGAATAATAAGAACAAACTATATAGAAACAACTCCAAAAGATGATGTTTACTATATATGGTTAGTTGGAGAAAAAATGGATGTTACAGTTTTTGATGTTAGCTTAACGGCTTCTAAATATGCAACATTAGGAACATATGAGTTATTATTAAAAGGCTTTTCAGATCCAAATATAAAATTTACTATAGCAGGTTTTTCATCAGGCCTTACAAATGGAATTTCATTAGTTAACCCAAATGAAATAAAATCAATAGAACCAGATGAAGAAAAGGCAAATTCACTTTATGGTTTAAGCATGAAAACGGGAAACATGGGGTGGACAACAAAAGGAGAAACTACATTTTTAACAGAAAATGGTGGAAAATATGTAGGTACAAACGATTATCAAGGAGATAACTCTAATTATACTCCAACACTTAATTTGTGTTTATACCATTCACAAAATATAACATTAAAACAAGCTTTAGGAGATGTAAAAATAAGGCTTCAAGTATTAACACCAATTGATGATTTAAATTATAAAATGTCATATATTGATATTAATATTACATTAACAAGTGCATTATATCAAAATGATTTTTATGAAGCAGCAATAACACCAGGACAAGAGTTTGGATTGTTTACAACAACAGAAACGACCATAACAGATAAAAGTGCATTTTCTGCATATTATTCTTTATATATAGATAAATTTTCTGAAAGTGACTATTACGAAAAATATAAAAATTTAAGTAGAGTACTAGTATCAAGAGATGTTAATGATAATCCATATTGTTTTCCTCAAAATACAAAAATAACGATGCTAGATATGAGAACAAATAAGTATTATTATTATATAGTAAGTAATATGGATGTTACAAATAATAAATACATATATAGTCTGAAAGACTTTATAGCTATGGGAAGCGATGACAGCTATTTTAATGAACAAATGGCATGTGATGAATATTTAGATATGGAAAAAAATCTTATTTATGAGAATTTTATTTTCCATGTTAATTTTGCAGATAGTAATGTTCCAAACAACATTGAAAATAATTCTTTATTAATGGAGTTAAGAGACCAAGAAGAACAGACTTTAATTGGAGTGCTAGGTATTCAAAGAGACACTATGAGATATACAGTATATAAAGAAAAAAGTGCAACAATAAAATTAGATGGAAATTTAGACCCAGAGACATTGTATTTAGGAAAGACATTAAAATTAAATGTTACAACAGATTTTACCCAAACAATTGTAAATTCTAAAACGGTATATGACACTCAATATTTTGATAAAAAGCTAGGAATAAAGATAAGTATTTATGATAATAATGGAAATAGATTAAATAATGATAGTTTATTAGGAGTGAATTTTGAATTAGATGGAAAATTATATTATCCTAGAATCGATGGTACAACTAGAATAAATATTGCTGAAAAGGTAACAGATGTTTTGGCAAAAATAAAAATGAATACTCAAAATAATACAACATTAGCAACGGGAGATTACAAAATAAAAATAGAATCATTTGGTTCATCTGATGGAATTTACTATGGTTTAACAGCATCAGACCAAATTGAGTTAGATGTTAGAATAATAAATTCATCATATGGCTTAAAAGTTACAACAGATGATGAATGTAAAATAGTAAATAAAGATACAAGTTTAAATAAAAGAGGAAATGATACGCTTGTTAGCAAAATAGAATATTCATCAGGATTAGCAAATCCTAATATTAGAGTTGCTTTATATAGAAGAGATTATTCTGAAATATATTCTCAAAAATATGAACTAGTAGATTTAAGAGAATTTATAAGAGATTATATTATTGAAACAACAACGGAAAAAGAATATTTAGTTACATCGGATCCTAAAAGTGAAATAAATTTTCAAGCAAAAATGAAAGAAAATTTAAAATCGGGTACATATAAATTAGTATTTAAACTATATGATGATGACGCTTTTGTAGGGGAAGCTTATGACTATATTGTAATTAAGTAGTAAAGGAAATAGGTTAAATGAAATATGATATAAAATCAATTGAAAAAAGAAAAAAGATTGCAAAAAATATAAAAAATATATTATATGTTATTCTTATTATTTTAATATATAATATGGTTTTAATTGGAGTTTCATCTACAAATAAATTTAAAAATATAAACTTATTTGGTTATAAATCGTATGTAATAACTTCAGCAAGCATGGAACCGGAAATTAAATCGGGAGATGTAATTATTTCAAAAGTAACTAAACAGCAGGATTTACAAAAAGGTGATGTAATAACATTTAGAAAAAATCAAGATGTTATTACACACCGAATTGTAGATATTCAAAATAATGAAGAAAAGAAGTATTATGTTACAAAAGGTGACAATAACAAATATGAAGATTTAGAAAAAATAGAGTATGGTCAAATAGAAGGAAAATATATTTTTAAAATTTCAAAATTGGGTAAATTTATAATATTATTAGATAACAAAATTGTAATTTTGATAATTATGTTAGTTATATTAATTTTGTGTTTTATGAAAATACAAAAAGATGAGAAAAAAGAAATTAGGAGAGAAAAGAAGATTGAAAGTAAAAAAGAAAACAAAGATTAATTTTTTTAAAAAGGCTAAAGTTAATAAAATTATATTTAAATTTTTGTATGTAGTACTTATTATAAATTTGCTATATAGTGTTATTTTCCTAATAAATACAACAATAACTAAAAGAAAATATTTACATGTATTTAATATTAGTTTTTTTGTTATGAAAGATAATTCTATGAAAGGCGATATTTCAAAAAATGATTTAATTATAGTAAAAGATATAAAAAAAGATTTAAATGTAAATGACATAATAGTGTATAATTTAAAAGGTAAAATTAAAGTGAACAAAGTTATTAATATATATAATGATTATGCCACGGGGAAAAAAATATATGCAACAAAATCTAGTTCGAACCAGTATCCAGATTTAGAACAAATTTCTTTAAATCAAGTAATTGGAAAAAAAGTTTACAAAGTGCCA
The DNA here is from genome assembly GCA_900556865.1 of uncultured Clostridium sp. Classification (GTDB taxonomy): domain Bacteria; phylum Bacillota; class Clostridia; order TANB77; family CAG-508; genus CAG-269. Next base: position 30,119 of record USQS01000002.1, read on the forward strand.
TTAGTTGGTTTAAGTGTTAAATTATTAGAAACGAGACTTGGTTCTTTATGTACATTTATTGTTTTGGTTTTTATGTTTTATAATAATATTTATAAATACAAAAGACAAAAAGAAAGAAATAGAAAGAAAAAAAAAGAAATGGAAGAATGAAAAATAATTTTAAGTTTATAAAAATAGAAAAAAGTAATAATCTTTAATAAAACACATAAAATTATAAAAAAAGAAAAAGGAGATTAAAGATTATTATGTCATTTATGAAAAAGATTAATAATAAGGCAAAAATAATAACAATGTTATGCCTTACTTTATCAGTTTTTACTTTAACAATAATTGCAAATACAAGAATTACTCAAGAAAAAGAAACTAATGTAGCAACTTTAAGTAATAAAAAAATAGGTTGGGGAATAAAGAGAAATGACAACCATAATCAACCATCTTTAGGAGAAGAAAATAAAAAATTAATAGATAAATATAATGGCATAGCAATGGGCAATAATGAAGACAAGTTTGTTTATTTAACATTTGATTTAGGTTATGAAGCAGGATATACGGCAAAAATTTTAGATGACTTAAACCAAAGAAATGCTAAAGCAACTTTCTTTATCACTGCCCATTATTTGAATTCTGCTCCAGATTTAGTAAAAAGAATGATAGATGAAGGGCATATTGTAGGAAACCATACGGTAAACCATAAAAGTATGCCCGATATATCGGATGACGAGATTAAAACAGAACTAATGACTTTAAATCAAGCATTATATGATAAATTTGGTTATGAAATGAAATATATGAGACCACCTAAAGGAGAATTTAGTGAAAGAACATTAAGCCTTACAGAAAATTTGGGATTTAAAACTGTCATGTGGAGTTTTGCGTATGTAGATTGGATAGAAGAAAAGCAGCCAGCTAGAGAAGAGGCACTAAATAAAATTATATCAAACTTACACAATGGAGAAGTTATGTTATTACATGCAACTTCAAAAACAAATGGTGAAATTATGGGAGATATAGTAGATAATATAAGAAAAGAAGAAGAACGATTAGAGCAGATTTCTAATGATGAATTTGCTTTATATGGATATATAAGAAAA
>USQS01000003.1 GCA_900556865.1 uncultured Clostridium sp.
CATGGCAAGCAAAAGTTTACAAAAATCCAATTGGGAAAAAAATAACAGATTTATTTATACCAAAAAAAGGTACAAAAGAATATTTAAAAATTCAAAAACTTTTAAAGGATTCTGCATCGAAATTAAAAATGGAATGGTTTTATGTTAACAGAATTGTAATTGCAATTGTAACATTTTTAATTGCTATTCTGCTATTCGTAGAATTACATAAAACAGCTATAAATTGGATTTACACAGAGCCAACAACAGAGTATAACATAATGACAGGTGTAACAGGTAAAGAACTTGAAGATGCTAAAAAACTTACAGAAAGTGACAATCAATTTTTAGATATGTTTAAGGGAAATTTACAAACAACACAAAAAGATATTGAAAGAGCAATGAGAAAATCTAAAGATTATAAAGATGCAAAAGATGAGGATATAGAAAAGGCAGCTAAAAGAGTTTTTGACAAACTACAAAAAATAAATAAAGAAGTATTAGGATGGTTTGAAGTTTTATTAAGTTTAGTATTAATGATACTTGCATATATGTCACCAGTTTGGCTTTTAATATTCCAATTTAAAATGAGACAAATGGAAATGGAAGATGAAGTTATGCAATTCCAAACAATTATACTTATGTTAATGAGAATTGAAAGGGTAAATGTTGAAATTATTTTAGAATGGCTAGAACGTTATGCCGATATTTTTAAAGAACCAATTTCAAGATGTGTTAATAACTATGAAGCAGGTGCGTGGGAGGCTTTAGAGGTTTTAAGAAATGAAACAAATTATCAATTATTTATAAGAATTGTGGAAAGTTTGCAAGCTGCAGTAGAAAAAATACCAATTAGAGATGCATTTGATGAATTAGATTCAGATAGAGATTACTACCAAGCAAAAAGACGTGAATCTAATGAAAGGCTAATTGCAAGAAAAGCATTAATAGGAAAAGTAATTGGTTTTGCACCAATGGTTGTAATGTTTGTTGGATATTTAATTATACCACTTGTATTTATAGGATTAACAAGTATGTCTAGTTCAATGTCAAGTATTGAATAGGAAGGAGGGCACATATGGAAAATGCATCAAAAGCATTACTTATGGCGGCAGGAGTGTTTCTAGTTATGCTAATTTTAGCATTAGTAATATTTGCTTGGGGAAAATTTTCAGATTATCAGAATGCTAAAGATAGTTTAGTAGATATTGAAGATACGGCAAAATTTAATGAACAATTTACTCATTATGAAAGAGATGATGTACAAGGATATGAGTTATTATCTCTTGCAAATAAAGTCATAGATTATAATAAAAGAAGAGCTGATGTAGAAGGAGCACAAAATAGTGAAAAATCTAATCCTATAACATTAGTTGTTATATTAGGAAATAAAAAAACAGAGTTTGCATATGATGGAACAAATCTATTAATAACAGAAATTGAGTATAAAATATCAGGTGTAGGCAATTCATTTGGTTCAATAATAAGTGAGGGTACAATAATAGAAAGTACATATGGAACTAATATTTCTCAAATTTCAAAATTAATATCATCATTTTTTTCAGATGAGGTAAAAAATGATGAAAATAAAAAAGCTAATGCTGTAAAAAAATTTAATTCTTTGTCAAAAACTAAAGTTACAAATTATAATGAATTATTGGGATATAAAAATGATATATATAAATATTATGAATATATGCAATTTAAAAAAGGTGTTTTTAACTGTGAGAACTTAACTTATGATAATTCAACAGGAAGAGTAAATAATATGAAATTTACATTTTCAGGGAAAATTTATTGAAAATTTAACATAAAATTTGTTATATGGGTTTAATATAATATTTAGTAAAAATTAAGCAAAAAGAAAGGAATGATATTAATTATGGAAAATACATCAAAAGCACTTATCATTGCAGGTGGAATTTTAATTGTAATATTAGTATTAACATTATTTGCTTATATAAATACTAAAATGGGTTCAGGCACACATAACTTATATTCAAGATTAGAAGACCATGATATAACAGAATTTAACCAAAAATTTTTAAATTATGATGGTAATAAAAATTTGAAAATTCAAGATGTTGTTACTTTAATAAATACGGCAAATAATGCGAATAAAAATAATAACATAGGGGCACAAGTAAGTGTTTTAGTAAATAATGCTAGTTATTTGGATAAGAGTACCGACGAGTTAAACAAATTATTAATGAATAACGCAGATAAAACATATACTTGCAATGTTATAGTAACAGGAAAAATAGTATCGAGAGTTGAAATAACAGAAAATCCATAACAAAAATATCTATAAAATATTGAAATTTGAAATATAAAATGTTATAATAAAAACGATGACGAAAAAGAGGGTTTTATGAAAAAAAATTTTATTTTTATGTTATGCATAATAGGAATTATAATTGCAATTTTGTCTGTTAAATATTTAAGCTATAAAGCTGAATATGGCAAGATTAAAAGAAGTAATTTTGAATATGAAAAATACCTTAATAAAGAAGTTTTAGGTACAGAATTAACAACAATTATAAACAAAGCAGTAGATAATAATGAAAAAAATTCAGTAGCAAAAGATGAACAAGGTTTTTATGTAACAAATGATATAAATTCAGTAAAAATACAAATACAAATTTTAGATAATGCAACAATGTATGACATGGAAACTTTATATAATGGTGGAATGGAAAGGTTTGTTCAAAACTATAATTCAATAAATTTTGAATGTACCAAAATTGAATACAATAAAGCAGGAAAAGTAAGTTATATATTGTTTAAACAAAAAAATATTTAAAATATGTTATTAATGTTAGGTTTTATAAATAGTCCATAAGTTTTTAAAATCTAAAAAATAATAAAAGATAAAAATTTAAAAGGAGGAATTTATTATGGAAAACGCTTCAAAAGCTTTAATTATAGCAGGTGCTATACTATTATCAATTTTAATTATTTCATTAGGAATTATGGTATATAATAATGCAAAAAATACAGTTGGGAGTTCAAACTTAGATAAACAAGAAATACAAACTTTTAATTCTCAATGGGAACAATATGAAGGATCTAATAAAACTGCAAGTGAAGTAAAGACAATGATACAAGCTGTTATTGCAAATAATGCTTCAGAAGCTAAAAATGGAAAAAGTAGATTTGTTGAAGTTGAAGTTAATGCAGATGCAAAAGAGAATACTGCAGTTACTACTAATCCAGATGTAAAGATGTCAGCAGCTACAAATGGTCTTACTAATTCAAAAACATATACAATAACACTTGGATATAATAATGGTTTGATAAATAGTATTGGTTGGAAATAAGACATATAAGTAGTATTATAATAGAAGTAAAGCAAAAGAAATTAATTTTAGGTTATTTTATTATTGGAGGTTAAACAATGGAAAATGCATCAAAAGCACTTATTATTGCAGGTTCAATTTTGATTGCAATAATGATAATATCATTAGGAATATATATTTTTAAACAATATAGCTCATTTGCAAAAGAAAATGCAGACCTTTCAGAACAAGAAATTTCCGCATTTAACTCTAAAATAACTTCATATTTGGGAGAAGGAATATCGGGTTCACAAGTAAATGCATTGTTACAATATTGCTTAGCAAATAACATGTCAGCTCAACAATCTGGAGAAACATATAAATATATCACAGTAACACAAAATGGTAATATACTTGTTGAAGGAACAAGTAACAAATATCAAAAGGTTGAAACAGGTAAATTTTATACGGTTGAGGGTACATCTGATGATAATGGCCTAATAACTTCTATAACAGTACAATAAATAAAGAAAGGAGATATATGAATGGAAAATGCAACAGATGCACTTATTATGGCAGGATCTGTATTGATATTTTTAATAGCACTTTCAGTTTGTGTATCTTCTTTTACCACATTAAGAACAGAAATAGATCAAATAATAGAACAAACTGAAACTGTAGATATGGCACAAAACAATGAAAATGGAGAATATGTAAATTACATAAAAAAAAGTGACGATGCTATAAGAGTTGTTGGTTCAGAAACAGTTGTTTCTTCAATGTATAGAGCTAAAAAAGAAAATTATGTTATATATATTGTTTTAAAAAATAGTTTAAGGAATAGTAAAGAATTTGAAAAAATAGGGATGATAGTTAAGATACCTGATATAAAAAAAAGTGCAGATAATATAATTATTAATAAAAGTGAGAATGTAATTAAACTAATTGGTAGCTATGATTTTGATGATATCCTTAATAAATTAAAATTATATGAATCAATAAAAGATAAAAAATTTGAAGAATACCTAGGAGTATACCAAGATAATACAGATGCTACAGAAGAAAATAAAATTACATATAGAATTATAACATATGTAGAGATTTAGTAAACTCTATAAAAATTTAGAGGAAATAGTATAGTATTATTCTAAACTTTTTAATGCCTCAAGAAAGGAAAGTGATATAAAATGGGAGATTCAGCAATGACAATAGTTGTAATATTTTTTGCTGCAATAGTAATGTTTGTTGCTCCACTTATGACAATGGCAGACAAAACAGATGAAACGGTTAATTTATCTGTTCAGTCAGCTACAACAGAATTTACAAATAAGATAAGAACAACAGGAAAATTAACACAAGAAGATTATGATAATTTCATATTAACTATAGGTGCAACAGGAAATGCATATGATGTTGAAATTACATTACAAATTCTTGATGAAAACCCTAAAAAGAAAACAACAGAAGGTGCTACAGTAATTGGTGATAATATATATTATACAATGTATACTTCACAAGTTACAGATCAGTTAGCAGCAAGTAAAATGATTTCTTTAAAAGAAGGAGATAATGTAACAGTTAAGGTAAAAAATAAAAACAATACAATAGCAGTACAGCTTAGAAACTGGGCATATAAAGTAACAGGAAATGATTCTAGTACTATTACAGCAGAGGCTTCAGGTATTGTAACAAAAACAGCAAATTAGAAGTAAAAGCTTGTATTATATTTTGGTACAAGCTTTTCTTTTTAAGATGTAAACATGTAATTTTAAGAATTTTTAAAGTTAGATGTTTATGCCTTGAGAAAGGAATGATATTAAGTATGAAATTGCAACATTTAACAGTAATATTTATAATAATTATAATTCCAATAACAATTGTTATGTCAGAATATATTAGAAATAAAATAACAATTGAAGAAACAAGAATGTCATATGATAATAAATTGCTAAATTCTACATTTGATACCGTCAAAGCATATCAATTAAATACTGTAAATAATGTATTTGGAGATGTTGAAACAGAAAGGGTAAAAAATTTAGAAGCTGCCGCGAATACATTTTATAGTTCATTATCTTCAAATTTTAATTATACAGGATATAGATCAGAAGTAATGAAAGAATATGTACCAGCAATAGTTTTTACATTGTATGATGGTTATTATATTTATTCTCCATATACAAATACACTAACATCAGAAGAGTTAGATAATGGCACACCAAGGTTAAAATCTGAACCAGATTATAATGAGTATACTGATGGAAATAGTCAAAAATATTCTAATGTAGCCAAAGATTATGCAAATGGAAAAATATTAAGTGATTTAAAACCATATATATATTATAGTTGTAGGTATGAAAAAGGAAGTAATTATGATTTTAACATCACATATACATTAGATAATTATATAACGGTACAAGGTATTGTTGGTGGAAAATATGTAAATAAAAGCGGATATTTATTAAGTGGCATAATAAAAAAAGGAGAAGAATACGAATATAATGGGGAAATTTTTTCAAAGGATACAAAAGAATGTCTTTCAGAGTGTTTAAGTGATGGAAAAGAATATAATTATGTGAAAATAAATGGAGTAAAATACTATGAAAATTTAACTCCATCAGATCCAAAAGAAAGAATTTTTTCAATAAATAAAGATGGTAGCAGAAACTATTCTGAATGTTCATCTGGGGATGATAAAAAAAATGAAGAAATATATAATAAATTTCATAATGCAATTACAGAAAATATAAGTGCATTTAAATATTACGAATCTGCATATGAATTTACCAATTGGGTTAAAAATAATTTAAGTAGCATAAAGACAGAAAATGCAGTTATATATGATAATACAAGAAAATCAGAAATTTTTGGTAATAATGATAAGATTTTTACAGGTGACTATGAAAATCCAAGTTCATCTTTTAATAAACATAGACAAGCTGTAATAAGAAATGTTATAGAAACAAATTTATCAACAGCTATTTCAAGTTTTTCAGCAAATGTTAATAATAATAATATAGAATTTTTAATGCCTAAACTTTCAGAAACAGATTGGGAAATTGTAGAAAATAATGTGTGTTGTATATCTTTTTTGCAAGGTTTAAGTCTGGGATCTAAAAGATATAATGGATATTCTGTTGTTGCAAATACTTTAACAAAAGAGTATGTAAATGAAAATGATATATATATATTAAAAAATGATGGGACATATTGCAGAGCAAATGATGAAACACTTAAAGATAGCAATATAATTAGTGGTAAACCTGCAGGAATATATAAAATGGATTTTGAGTTAAGAAAAGGTTTAAAAGAAGATGGAACATATGTATATTACAATCCAAAAAAGGGGTATTCAGGTAGTTACACAAGTATAATGGGTTCATCTGGGATTGCATCTGTAGAAAAAATAGGAATGTATGCATATATGAATGGATTAGATAGTACTAATTTTAAAAGATTAAAAGAAGTTTATTACACAGCTTTAGGAAGAGAAAGATGGTGTGCATTTAATGTTCATAATATAAATGAAGATATATCGACAGAGTATTTCTTAAAAGATTATAAACAATTAGAAACCCCATAATTTGACAAGATTGGCTAAATGGTGTATAATTATAAAGATGTTATGTTGAGAAAAGTGTAAAAATGAAAGGAGATTATGTATGGAAGAATTAAAAGCAAAATTTAAAAAAGAATTTGAGGAAATGAAGGAAAGTTTATTAGATTTAGAGGTAGATAGAGAAGAAGAATTAAAAGGTAGAGAAGAGGATTACCAAAAAAGATTGGACGAATTTAATGAAAAATATTCTGGAGAAGTATTTCCAACAGATATTCCTAAAAGAGATGAAGAACAAATAAAATTAGAAAAAGAAAAGGAAAAAATAGAAGAAGATAGAAAAGATTTAGAGACTCAAAAAAAAGAAAGGGAATTTGAATTACAAAATTTAATTAGAAATTGGCAAAAACAAATTGATGTCAAAAGAGATGAATTGGTAAAAAAAGCAGAAAAATATGAAAAACCAAAAGAAAAATTAGAAGAGGAATTAAAAAGACAAAAAGAAGGTTTAAAAGTTTGGGAAGAAAAAGGAATAAAGGATCAACTTTATAATAGACGTAAAGATGTTGTTATTCCTAAAATTGAAAAACAAATAGAAGAATTAAACAAACAAATAGAAGATGAAGGCATAAAAACTGAATGGGTTGAATTAGGAAAAATAAAATCTCAATTAAAAGATTTACCACTTCATACTAAAGATTCCATTATGGAAGAATTAAATGATATCTCTTGGTTTATGGAAGAACCAAAATTAGAACAAAAACCAGAAATAAAAAGAGGATCAAATGTATATAATTTAAATGACCTTAAAAATATGTCTAAAGGTGCAAATCCTCATCCTTTTGAAATGCAGCCAGAACAAGAGCCAGTAGATGTAGGGGTGTTAAGTGATATGGTTAGACCTTATGCTTATGATTCAACTCCTGAACCAGAAGAAGCACAGGAAGTACCATTTGCATATCCAATGGGAGAAGCTACTCCAGAACCAGAAGAGAGGCATGGAGTAACAGAACAAGACAAAATTCTTAATCAGGTAAGAGAAAAAATAGAGATGCTAATACCAGTATTTGATAAGCAAGGAGGAAAATCAGATTTAACTTTAGAATATTCACTTGACGCAGAAGGAGTTAATCTTAATGGTAAAAAATATACTTTTGAGGAACTAAGTGAATTTGAAGATAAAAATGAATTGGAGGAGAAAATAAAAGCTAATTTAGAACCAAAAGATGAAAAAAAATTAAGTGAGAATCTAGATGATTATATTTTTAAAGCAATGGCAAAACAATGTGAGGATAAAATAAATAAGATGATAGCAAATACAGCAAGTGCAATTAAAGATAATCCAGAGTTAAAGGATGAAATAGGACAAATGTATAAAGATGCAGCTAAAGATTTAATTAAAAATGAGTATGGAACTAAAATAAAAGCTTTAAAAGAAGGCATCGTAGATGGTAAAAAAGCAACAGATAATCATGTTAAGTTATCATATAATTTAAGACATATGTCTGTATTTAGTAGGATGGCAAGAAGATGTATTTTAGAAAAGGCGGAAATAAACAGATTAACAGAAACAGTATATAATCTTAAAGACAATGAGAATGTAACCATTAAAGTAGGACCACTTACAAAAATTAAATTTGCAATAAGGGATAAGTTAAAAGACATAAAAAGAGAAAAATTAACAGATGGATCTGAAAATAGACAAGGAATGAAAGCTAAAGTTAAAGATTCATATGATAAAGTTGTTGATAGATATACAGAAAATAGATTATATGATGGTTCAAAATATCCTGGTGGAGCAAAAAAAGCAGAAGCAGAGGTTAAAGAAAATAAACCAGATGAATTTAGAAAAAAATTAGCTAGTGGAAAAAGAGGCACAGCAAGTAGCAAATTAGCTAGTAAAGGAAGCATAAAAAGAGAACAATCAGGAAAAGGGGAACGTTAATAAAAAAAACAAAATAAAAAGACCTATAGGTCTTTTTATTTTAGTTTTTTCTATTAATTTGATTCTTTTTTTAATTTTGTAACTACTGCATCTTCATTATTAAATAAATATTTTGAACTAGGGTTAGCTTGTACAGGGTCTGTTTCATCTGTTTCGCTATTATTAAAATTTACATTTTTAGGATTGAACTTTCTTGAATTACCTTTATTAGAGATAAAGTCATTATTTGCAATTCCATCATCAGATGTAAATCTTGAAAAGTCATAATTTTTACCCTTATGTTTTTCTTTATATTTTGCTGGTAAGAAATTGATGATACCATCACTATTTTGTGGTTTTCCGTCATCACCAATAATTTTAAATGCACATGTGTTGTCACCGAAAAACTGCATATTACCAGCTCTAACTTTATCTTTATAATCAAATTTAATTTCTGCCATTTTAGGATCCATTTTAAGCTTGCTTGTATCAAAAGTACGAGCCTTGTATTGCCATTGTTTCCATTGACCAATTTCTTTTTGCCACCATTGTAATTCATCAATAGGGGTAGCACCACCTGTAAATACCTTGTTAGCACAGTTTGAAAGAATTGTACTATTAAACTTAGCCATAGCAGAATCGTTTTTATCAAGATCTACATTTGTAATACCACTTGTACCAAACATTGATATACTTTGAGCAGATACTGTTGTACCAACACAATATTTTCTGTACATTGTAAAAATTGTTTCAGTATCTTTACACAAATAGTCTGGAAATTCATCTATATAAAGGTAATGTGGTATTCTGCTTTTTTCTGTTCCAGGTCTTCTTAATACTGCATTTTGCATTGATAATAAGAAGAATAAACCAAAAGCTGTGCTTGCAAATTTTCCAGATTGACCTCTACGAGTACATACAAATATAAATTCACCGTTTTTTAAAGCATTATCAAAATCTACATTATTATGCCTATTACACAAAATATTTTTCATTGGTGAAGAACGAAGTAGATTTTCAAGCCTGCTTGATATATAAAAAGTATATCTTTCTATATTTTTAAGCCCTTGAGAATTTGGATAAAAGTTCTTTTCAAAAAAGGCTATAAGCATGTCATATTCTTCTGATAGTTCTTCATCTTTTTTCAATATTTCACACATTTTTGTAACTAAATTAAAATTATTTAGTAGTTTTAATAAATCTTCCATATTTGGGTATATTCCATCATGCATTTTTGGATAGATAAGTTTTAGAAGTATTGTTAGGTTTTCAAGTATTTGTACAACAATATCTTCTTGGAAATTATCTAAATCTGGAGATTTTATTCCATTTATTGTTGAAGAAATAGTAATTGCTATTTTATTTGGGTCATCATATGCAAATGGGTTTAAACCTTTAGAAGCAGATGGGTTTGCAGGGTCAATTAATGTATAAGAAATATTAAAATTATTGCAAACATCTATCATCTTATAAATACTTTCATCATCAGGAGAAAGATAGGTTAGACCTATATTTCTATATATAATTTGTGGACTAGATGAAATTATCATTTTTTGCATAAAAGTTTTAAATATAGTTTCTTTTCCAAATGAAGGAGTTAACATATTTAAATTAAAGTTTTTATTTAAATATTCATTGCTATATGGACCAGTAATTGTTGCAATTCCTGTTTTTAAGGCTGTGAAACCAAGCTCTTTAGATGCCTCGCAAAAGAAAAATTTCTTTTCTATATCTTGAGCTATCATTGGTTCGAAAATTCTTGCTGTTTTTCCTGTACCTGAACCACCACATACAAGAAGTGAGCGATATCTTGCACTTTCTCCAAATATTACTTTTTTACCTGTATAAAAATCATAAACAAAACTTATATCACACATATATGAATTATGTTTTACAGTTGGATCAGATAAGTTTATTCCTTTATAATCCCAAATTGCTTTTATCATTTCTGATGTATCATCTATACCTAGTAATATTTTATGAACAATAAATGGATAGAATGTTGTTAGAGGTATTAAAAGTGATATTGCACAAAATGCGTTTCTAACCATAGTTGGAAATTCTAATATTATATTTGCATAATTAGGTACAGATATAAATAACAACCATAAAATTGCATTTAACCATTGTGTAAACATTGATATAGATACAATATATACAGCAATTAAATATGTGTAAAATAATGTTACTTTATGTGCTCTATCATGTGTAAAACTTGAAGAACCTGAAAAGAAAAATGCAAATACTGGGCAGGCAAGAGCTAATGTATATCTAAATGGTCCCCAATAAGATGAAGAAACACCTGTAAAAATCATAAGTAACATTTCTACAACTCTATCTATACAAATATAGAAAGATATTAGTGTTAATATGTATGTAAAAAATGTATTTCTATTAACATTTAGTTTTTTCAATAATTTATCTATTAATTTCATATATTATCCCTCTTTATTTATTTTTACTCTCTTATATTATCTAACAAAATTAGGAAAATTACAAGTATTTTACTATAAAATGTTTATATTATTATATTTTTAAGTGTTAATATTATCAATGTTCGTTTTTTTCTTTTGTAAAATCTGAACATAAAATGTTTTTTGCATACATTACTCCAGCAAATAGTGTCATAGCTATTGCTATGTAAAATAAGTATAATGTTATTTTAGAAAGCTCTGCAAATGTTTCAGAAAGTAAAGAAAACATAATTGCTACAAAAAACAAAACAGTTGCAATCTTTCCATACCATTTACTATGAACAGTAACAATATTTTTTTTATAAAGTACAAAACCTACTGTAATCATGATAAGTTCCTTTGTTGCTAAAATAACTAAAATCCAGAAAGGAATAATTCCTTTTATAATTAAAGCAGTTATTGTACTTATTTGTGTAATTTTGTCTGCCAAAGGATCCATTAATTTGCCCCAATCTGTAATGAGATTGTATTTCCTTGCAATTCTTCCATCTAACACATCTGTAAAATTTGCAATTAAGAAAAATATGAATGCATACAAATATTGTTCTGAAAGAATAAGAGTAAATATAACTGGTACTAATATTAGTCTTATAATTGTTAAGTAGTTTGGTAAATTTTTTATATTTGTTTTTTGCATATTTTTTATTACTATGTTAGTTGTTAAAACTAACATATCCTCCTTTATATAATTTATGTTTTCTTTAGCTAAAAATTTCAAAAGTTAGGTTGTTATCTATATTATTTACTGAAACGGTTTTTCCATCTGTAATTTCGCCAGTTAATATTTTCTCTGAAATAACGTCTTCAATATAGCGTTGGATTGCACGGCGAAGAGGTCTTGCACCAAATTTTAGATTTGTTCCTTTTTTTAAAATATATTCTTTTGCTGTATTTGAAACATTTAGTGTAATATTTTTGTCAGATAATGCTTTTTGAGTGTCTTCAAGCATTAAGTCTACAATTTTAATTAATTGCTCTTTTGTTAGACTTTCAAAAACAACAATTTCATCAACTCTGTTTAAAAATTCTGGTCTAAACACATCTTTAAGTTTTTCTTCAATTTTGTAATTATCAACTGTAGATTTTCCAAAACCGATAGAATTAGAATTTAAATTAGAACCAGCATTAGAAGTCATTATAATAATTGTGTTTTCAAAACTTACCGTGTTACCTTGACTATCTGTTAATCTACCATCATCTAAAACTTGAAGTAAAATGTTAAATACATCTGGATGTGCTTTTTCAATTTCATCAAGAAGTATTATAGAGTAGGGGTGACGTTTAACTTTGTCTGTAAGTTGACCTGCGTCGTCATAACCAACATACCCAGGAGGTGCACCAATTAGTTTTGCTGTTGAATTGCTCTCCATGTATTCAGACATATCTATTCTGATTATAGAATCTTCTTTTCCAAACATTTCAAAAGATAGAGCCTTTGCAAGTGCTGTTTTTCCAACTCCTGTAGGACCAACAAAAATAAAAGATGGTGGACGTTTTGTGGATTTTAAACCAGCTCTGTTCCTTCTAATTGCACGAGCTACTGCATTTACAGCCTCTTCTTGACCAATAATTTTTTTATGAAGATTTGTTTCCAAATTTAATAATTTTTTTGTTTCTTCTTCTGTTATTTTATTTACTGGAATTTTAGTCCAGCTTTCAATAACATTTGCAATATCTTGTACAGTTAGATTCTTAATTTCCATTGTAGAATTTATTTTGTCTATTTGTTCAATCAATTTACATTCTTCTGTTTTTAAAGAAGCTGCTTTTTGATAATCTTCAGTTGAATCTGTAGTTATTGCTTGGTCTTTTTGTTCTTGAACATCTTTTAGTTTTTGCCTTAATATTTCTAATTGATAAAGTTCCTTGTTTTCTAAATTAATTCTAGAACATGCTTCGTCTAAAATATCTATTGCTTTATCAGGTAAAAATCTGTCATGAATATATTTTTCAGACATTATAACAGTTTGTTTAATAACATCTGATGAAATTTTTACCTTGTGGTAATCTTCATAATATTTTTTAATTCCATCTAGAATACCAATAGAATCTGTAACAGAAGGTTCTTCTATTAATACTTGTTGAAATCTTCTTTCTAAAGCAGTATCTTTTTCTATATACTTTCTGTATTCTTTAATTGTTGTTGTACCTATTAACTGTATTTGGCCACTTGCTAAAGCAGGTTTTAATATATTTGCTGCGTTCATTGAGCTGTCTTCACCACCAGAACCAGCACCAATTATAGAATGAATTTCATCAATTACTAGTATAATATTACCATATTGAACACAATCTGCAATTATTCCTTTCATTCTTGCTTCAAATTGACCTCTAAATTGAGTTCCAGCAACAACAGAAGTCATATCTAATAAATAAACCTCTTTGTTTAATAATTTTGCAGGTACATTTTTAGATGCAATTTTTAGTGCTAAAGCATTTGCAATAGCTGTTTTTCCAACACCTGGTTCTCCAATTAAGCATGGGTTATTTTTAGAACGTCTATTTAAAATTTGAATAACTCTTTGTAGTTCTTTATCTCTGCCTATTACAATATCAAGCTCATTATTTTGGGCTTTAAATGTAAGGTTAGTGCCATAAACATCTAAATATTTTTTCTTTTTATTTTTAGGCTTTTTCTTTTCAGGTTTAACTTTTCTTTTTACATTTGAGCCAGAAATTTCTTCAGAAGAGTTTTTAGCTTTTTGCTCTCCACCAAAAATATTTCCAAATATAGAACCAAGTGGAATTGCTCCTGCAAATACTTTTGGTTGTTCTTCTTGTAGGTCTTCATCATCTTGTTCTTGGTAATCTTGAGATAGAGGTACAGCATCAAGTTCAATTCCATCAATATCTCCTAAATTTTCTGAAATTGATTTAAAAAGCCCTTCTAATTGTTTATTCATTTCATTAGCATTATTATTAAAAATTGTTTGGTTCTGTGCGTTAAGAATTTCATCTGTATTAATTCCTTGCTTTTTTGCACAATCTATACATAATCCTTCCATTTCTCTTTTTCCATCAGGAGTAATTTTACTAGAAAAAATAGCTGCCTGATTTTTGTGACACATTGAACATATCATAAATTTTTTCCTCATTTCTATATTATTATAACACCATAATATTATATAATAAAATAGAAGGATTGTAAAGGGATTTTTTCTTAAAAATTCAATAAAAAGCTCTTGCACAAAAGATAAATTTGTAGTATAGTAAGTAGCGAGGAAAAACAATCTAAAAGATAACAACAAAATATACAAAAGGAGGTATGATTATGGCAACATATATAATAATAGCAGTAGTTGCATATTTAATTGGAAGTACAAGTTTCTCTGTTATAATTAGCAAAAAAATGGCTGGTTTTGATGTAAGAGAAAAAGGGAGCGGAAATGCAGGTACAACAAACATGCTTCGTTCTGTCGGAAAAAAAGCAGCTATACTTACTTTAATATGCGATATTTTAAAAGGAGTTGTAGCAGTATTTATTGCTTTAATTGTAGGAAGAATTTCAAAAAATTTAGATAAGGCATTACTTGTTCAAATTGCAGGAATTTTGGTTGTAGTACGGACATACTTTTCCAATATTTTTTGAATTTAAAGGGGGAAAAGGTGTTGCAACAGCTTTAGGTGTTTTATTTACAATAAATTGGAGAATAGGTTTAATTTGTTTAGTATTTGCACTTGTAGTAATGTTAACTAGTAAAATGGTTTCACTAGGTTCTATTGCAGCAGCGGTTTTATTTCCTGTTTTAACATTATTTATGAATTCGAATTTTATAGTTGAAGCAAGTGGAATAAAATATTTTATTTTTAGTTTAATTTTAGCTTTGTTTGTAATTTTTAATCATAGAGAAAACTTACAAAGAATAGCAAATGGAACTGAAAACAAATTGAATTTTAGTAATAAAAATTAAAAAAATACATAGGTTTAATAAGGAGATTTTAACAAAATGAAAAATATAGCAATTATAGGAAGTGGTAGTTGGGGTGTTGCGCTAGCTATTCATTTAGCAAAAAATGGACATAAAATTAAAATATGGTCATATGAAAAGGAAGAAGCAGATTTAATAAATAATCAAAGAAAGTGTAAATTTTTACCAAATGTAGAGATACCTGATAATATAGAGTGTAAGCTAGATTACGAAGAAGTCATAAAAGGTGCTGATTTAATTTTACAAGTTACACCATCTAAATTTACGAGAAATATTGTAAGGCAATATGCAAAATATGTTGATGTAAAAAAACAACCAATAATAGTTTGCTCAAAAGGAATTGAAAAAGAAACAACTTTAACTTTAGATGAAGTTATTTTGCAAGAAATACCTAATGCAAGAATTGGAGCTTTGTCAGGGCCAAGTCATGCAGAAGAAGTATCAATTGCAGTACCAACATTATTAGTTATAGCTTCTGAAGATGAAAAAGTTAAAAATTTAGTGCAAGATGTATTTATGAATGAATATATGAGGCTTTATACTTCAAATGATGTTAAAGGTGTAGAACTAGGTGGGGCATTAAAAAATATAATAGCATTTTGCAGTGGAGTTGCTGCAGGAATTGGCTTTGGAGATAATACATTTGCAGCATTAATTACACGTGGATTAGTAGAAATAAGAAAATTGGGTATTGCATTAGGTGGTAAAGAAGAAACTTTTTATGGTTTAAGTGGTTTAGGAGATTTAATTGTAACATGTTTGAGTGAACATTCAAGAAATAGAAAAGCAGGAAAGCTTATAGGGCAAGGCAAAACTATTGAGGAAACAAAAAAAGAAGTTGGAATGACAATAGAGTCTATAGATAATATTGAAGTTGCAAAAGAATTAAGCGACAAATTAAATTTAGAAATGCCAATACTAAATTCTGTTTATGATATATTATATAATAATTTAGATCCTAAAGAAGCTGTAAAGTCATTAATGACTAGAAAAAGAAAACAAGAAGATTAGTATATTTTATTGGATTTTAATACATAATAAAACAGAAAGGATGATTTTAAAATGGAATTTTTTGATAAATTAAGTAAAAAAGCAAGTGACACTTACAAAGGAGCTGCAGAAAAAACTGGAAAATTAGCAAAAGAAACAAAGCTAAAAATAAAAATAAATGATAATAAATCTAAAATTAACGTTTTATATCAAGAAATTGGTAAAAAGGTATATCAAAAACATATTGATGAACAAGAAATTTGCATAAAAAAAGATTTAGAAGAAGAATGTGCAAAAATTGATATTTTAGCAAATGAAATAGACTCATACCATAAAGAAATTTTAGGTTTGTCAGACCAAAAATCTTGCATTAATTGTAAAGAACCAATAGATATTAAAGCAAAATTTTGTCCAAATTGTGGAACTGAACAACCGGAAAATAAAGCTATAGAGCCAGAGGTTATTGAAGAAAAAGCCGAGAAGCAAGAAACTGAAGGCGATGTTACAGCTGAACATTCTGAAGAAAATAATCAAAATGAGCAAAACGAAAATAATTAATTAATTTGGGTTAGTAAGGATAACGTTCAAAGAGATATTTTATTATATTGTTTGCATTTTTATCTGAAATGTTAATAAATATATCTTTATCTAAACTAACCCACATTTTTATATCAAATTCATCTATATTATCTGCAAAAGTGCCTATAAGCTCGGCCATTTCTATAGGGTTCTTATATTCTTTTTCCCATCTTAATTTTTTTTCAATTTCTAAATTTGTATTATAAAATTTACTTAAAAATTTATTTATTTCTCCTTTTTTCTTACTATGAATTTTAATAACTGTAGCCATATTAACTCCTTTACGCTTTTTCTTTTATTATAAGTTAATGATAGAAAAAATATACATTTAGCTCTTGAAAAATTCTGAAAAAAGTATATAATATATATATCGTAAAAAGAGGAGGAAGAAAATTTGAATTATTCAAAACTAGAAGAAGAATTAGAATACACATTTAAAAATAAGAGTTTACTTACAACAGCACTAACACATACATCTTATGCAAATGAGAAAAAAACAATAAGTAACGAAAAATTAGAATTTTTAGGAGACAGTATTTTAGAATTTCTATCAAGTATATATATCTATAATAATTATCCTAAATTAAAAGAAGGAGAAATGACAAAAGTAAGAGCACAAGTTGTTTGTGAAGAAAGCCTTTATAAAATTGCTAAAAAACATAAATTTAATTTATATTTGAATTTAGGAAAATCTGAAAGAATGCTTGGAAAAGAAAATGTAAAAATGGCAATACTTGCAGATAGTGTCGAGGCTGTTATTGCTGCAATGTATATAGACGGCGGGCTTGAGCCAGTAAATAATTTTATTATAGAAAATTTAAAAGAAGAAATAAAATTTGCTAGTAAAAATGTTGGACAAAAAGATTATAAAACAGTTCTTCAAGAATTGCTTCAAAAAAGTGGAGAAGCTAATATAGAATATAAAATTATAAAAGAATTGGGTCCAGACCATGATAAAATTTTTGTTTCTGAAGTTATATATAATGGAAAAATTTTAGCTTCAGGCGAAGGAAAGAGTAAAAAATTAGCTGAAATGGAGGCTGCAAAATTTGCAATATTAAAAATAAAAGAGGGGTGAAATCTATGAAAAAACAGTATATTATTCCAATATTTGTACCACATTTAGGTTGTCCAAATGATTGCGTTTTTTGTAACCAAAAATCAATTAGTGGACAAACAAAACAAATAACAAAGGAAGATGTAAAAAATATAATAGAAGAACACCTAAAATACATAAATGAAAATGTAAAAACAGAAGTAGCTTTTTTCGGAGGAAGTTTTACAGGAATAGAGGAAGAAAAGCAAATAGAATTACTTGAAGCGGCATATGAATATATAAAAAACAAAAAAATAGATAGCATAAGAATTTCAACAAGACCAGATTATATAAACAGAGAAATTTTAAAAAGATTAAAAAAATACAAAGTTAAAACAATAGAACTTGGGGTACAATCTGCAAATGACTATGTTTTAGAAAAAGCAGGTAGAGGACATACTTTTGAAGATGTTAAAAAGGCATCTAAATTAATAAGGTTCTATGGGTTTAATTTAGGACATCAAATGATGGTTGGGTTACCTGAAAGTACTAAACTTGATGATATTAATACAGCAAAACAATTAATAAAACTAAAGCCTAAAATGGTAAGAATATATCCAGTTCTTGTTATAAAAAATACAAAACTAGAAAAAGATTATAATTCTGGAAAATATAATCCATTAACGGTTGTACAAGCAGTAGAAATTTGCAAAGAATTAGTAAAAATATTTGCAAATAAAAAAATAGATATAATTAGAATTGGTTTGCAACCAACAGATACAATATCAAGCCCACAAAATAAAAATAGTGAAGTTGTGGCAGGACCATTTCATCCAGCATTTAGACAACTGGTAGAATCTGGAATGTGGTATGATGTTATTCTTACAAAAATAAAGAAACTAAATATTAAAGTAAAAGAGGTTGAAGTTGTTGTCAACCCAATAGATGTAAATAATGTGGTTGGACAAAAAAAGGAAAATATCAAAAATTTAAAAGAAATTTATGATGTAGACTTAATTGTAAAAGCAGATGAAAAAATAAAACAAGGAAAATCTAAAATTAATATTACAAAAACATATGGAGATATTTCTTACTAAATAAAATAGTTCATATTATATAAAATTACATTACGCAGAAAAATTTTAAAATTTAATTTTCCTAAAATATTCTATTGAAAAAAATATAAAAAGTGTTATAATTATTAAAGAAAGAAATGAAAGGATGATATTTATGAAGAAGAATAAAGAAAAAAATAATAAATTTAAATTAAGTAAAGGTGAACTTGCAATAAAAATTATAGCAATGATTTTAGCATTATTAATGATTTTATCAGTTGGTGTTACATGTATTTATTATTTCTTTTAATTGGAATAAAAAATAATATAAAAATTAAATGGGAAATGGGAGGTTTAATGTGGCAAATATAAAAGAAAATTTTTTAGAATATATACAAATATACCAACAAAGCCCAATAAAATTAATAACTTTAATTTTAGATTTAGCAATAGTTCTTTTTTTAGCTTATAACTTGCTCAAAATTGCTAAAGATTCAAGAGCATGGCAATTAATAAAAGGTATAGCATTACTTGTTATTGCAACTTGGCTTAGTGGAATATTGAATTTAAATATATTAAATTATATATTATCTGCTGTAATGAATTGGGGAGTTATTTTGTTAATAATAATATTCCAGCCAGAAATAAGAAGAGCCTTAGAACAATTAGGCACAAACAAATTCACAAAATTATTTGGTATGGATAAAGACATAATTACAAAAACAAAAGAAGATATATATAAAGTTGCAATTGCAGCTACAGAGCTTTCTAAAAGTAAAACTGGTGCATTAATTGTAATTGAAAGAGATATTAGAATTAAAGATATTATTTCAACTGGTGTTGAGATAAATTCAGAAGTTTCTCCACAACTTTTGGTAAATATATTTGTACCAAAAACACCATTACATGATGGTGCAGTTGTAATAAGTGAAAATAGAATAGTTGCAGCAGCATGTATGCTTCCTTTAGCATCAGATACAGATATTGCAAAAGAGTTAGGAACAAGGCATAGAGCTGCAATTGGAATTTCAAAAGAATCAGACGCGATAGCAATTGTTGTATCTGAAGAAACAGGAAAAATATCAGTTGCAAAAGATGGAACTTTAATAGCAGATGTTAGAGAAGATGTACTAAAAAAGATACTAATTAATAACATTGTAACAAAAAGATTTCCAGAAAAGGAAAATAATAATATAGAAAAATTTGGAAAAATAAAAGATTTTTTCAAAAAAATGCCTAAAAAGTCTTGACATAATCAAAAAAAAATTATATACTTATTCAGTATGAATTTTAGCGTTGAAGTCGAATGTGGCTACATTACTAAAAATGTAATGGAGGGAACTTCGATGGAGTATGTCATGGCTTAGACCAGGCGGTAAGTTTAAGTTAGAAAAATAAACTAACTAAAATAAAGCACTTATCCCAAAATTTCATGCAAATAGTTTGGGATTTTTAAATATCATAACACAAAACACCAGGGTGCATTATAACTTGCCAAGCTAATAAAATACAAAAATATTTTAAGGAGGGAATTTTAGAATGGCAAAACAAGTTGTAACTAGTGAAAAAATTAGAATAAGGGTAAAGGCTTATGAATCTCAAATTTTAGATCAGTCTGCTCAAAAGATAGTAGAAACTGCTAAAAAAACAGGTGCAAAAGTTTCAGGACCTATTCCATTACCAACTAAAAAAGAAGTTGTAACAGTTATACGTTCTCCACACAAACATAAAGATTCAAGAGAACAATTCGAAATGAGAACACATAAAAGAGTTATAGACATTCTTTATCCAACACAAAAAACTGTTGATTCACTTATGAAGTTAGAATTACCAGCAGGTGTTGATATAGAAATAAAACTATAATTTGTAAGAAATTACATAAACGTATATCAAGCACGTTAGAAGCTTGAAATTTAGCCAATGCTGGCAAGAAAACAAAATAGTTTTAGTCAGCCAATAGGAGGAGAAAAATGAAAAAAGGAATAATAGGAAAGAAAATAGGAATGACACAAATATTTGATGAAAAAGGATTAGTTATTCCAGTTACAGTTATAGAAGCTGGTCCATGTGTAGTAGCTCAAGTTAAAACATCTGAAACAGATGGATATAATGCTATTCAATTAGGATTTGGTGATATAAAAGAAAAACATATTAATAAACCAAGAAAAGGACATTTTGAAAAATCAAAATTAACAGCAAAAAAACATCTTAGAGAATTTAGATTAGAAGATATATCTAATTTTAAAGTTGGAGATGAAGTTAAAGCAAATATTTTTGAAGCTGGAGAGAAAGTAGATATCCAAGGAATTTCTAAAGGAAAAGGATTCCAAGGTGTTATAAAAAGACATGGTCAACATAGAGGACCTATGGGACATGGTTCTATGTATCATAGAAGACCAGGTTCAATGGGAGCTACTTCTACACCAGGTAGAGTATTTAAAGGTAAAAAATTACCAGGACATATGGGTTCAGTTACAGTTACTATCCAAAATTTAGATGTAATTGCTGTAGATATGGACAAAAATGTAATATTAGTAAAAGGTAGTGTTCCAGGAACAAAAGGAGCAATATTAAAAATAAAATCAGCTGTTAAGGCTATAAATTAGGAAAGGAGGAAGTTAAGTTATGCCTAAAGTAGATGTATATGATATAAACGGTAAAAAAGTTAGTGATGTTGAATTAAATGAAAAAATATTTGGAATAGAGCCAAATGAAAACATCGTTCATGAAGTATTAGTTAATTATTTAGCTAATCAAAGACAAGGTACACAAAGTACAAAAACAAGAGCAGAAGTTCGTGGTGGTGGAAGAAAACCATGGAGACAAAAAGGTACAGGACGTGCAAGACAAGGAAGCATTCGTGCACCACAATGGATTAAAGGTGGTATAGCATTAGGACCAAAACCACGTTCTTATAGATATTCTATAAATAAAAAAGAAAAACAATTAGCAATTAAATCAGTATTAAGTTCTAAAGTATTAGAAAGCAAACTAACAGTAGTAGATAATTTAGAGTTAGCAGAAATTAAAACTAAATCTATGGTTAAAGCTTTTGATAGCTTAAAATTAGAAGGAAAAACATTAGTTGTTTTACCAGAAAAAAATCTAAATGTTCAAGCATCAACAAAAAATATTGAAGGTGCAAAAGCAATACTAGTAAATACAATAAATATTTATGATTTATTAAAATATACTAATTTAGTTTTAACACTTGATACTGTTAAAAAATTAGAGGAGGTGTATGCTTAACCATGATAGCAGAAGAAATTATAATAGCTCCAATAGTTACTGAAAAGAGCAATAATGGTTTACAAGAAGGAAAATATACTTTCAAAGTAAACAAAAAAGCAACAAAGGTTGAAATCAGAAAAGCAGTAGAAAAACTTTTTGGTGTTAAAGTAAAAAATGTTAATACAATGAATGTTAATGGCAAAAAGAAAAGAGTTGGATATCATCAAGGAAAAACATCAGACTGGAAAAAAGCAATAGTTACAATAGATATGAATCCAGAAACTGAAAAATATTTAACAAAAGGTGGAAAAGAAGTTAAAGGTACAAAGAAATTTAAAGATTCAATAGAAGAATTTATGGGAGTATAAATTTAATAAAGAGGGCGATTTTTATGAGTAAAGAAAAAGAGTTTAGAAAATCAATGGTACCGTTAATGGATTCTAATAATGTTATTATATTAGATAATAAAAGCAACATATATGGACGCAGAAATGAAAATGGAGATTTAGTAGCAACATATTGGGATGATTTAACACCAGAACAACAAGAATATGTTGTTAAAAATACATCTCATGCACCACAAAAGGAAATTAAAGTTCCAAAAAAAGGTGTGGCTCCAACTCAAGAAGAGTTAGAAGCTTTTTGGGAGTGTAGATAATTAGTATCGAGAAAAAACTCGGAAAATAAATTTTATCTGTATGCGGTGCAGGAAAAAAGACCGTAAATATATTTAAAAATCTTATTAAAAATAAGAATTAAGAAAGGAAAGAGAAAAATGGCAACAAAAAGATTTAATAGCTATACACCATCTAGAAGAAATATGACAGTATTAGACTATCAAGAAATAACAAAGAAAACACCTGAAAAATCTTTATTAACAAAGAAAAAGAAACATGCAGGTAGAAATTCTTATGGTAGAATAACAGTACGTCATCAAGGTGGAGGAAATAGACAAAAATATAGAATTATAGATTTTAAACGTAAAAAAGATGATATAATTGCAGAAGTAATAGGAATTGAATACGATCCTAACAGAAGTGCAAATATAGCATTAATAAAATATGAAGATGGAGAAAAAGCATATATTTTAGCTCCACAAGGTTTAACAGATGGAGACAAAGTTGTATCTGGAAAAGCAGCAGATATAAAACCAGGAAACTGTATGGAAATAAACTCTATTCCAGTTGGTACTTTAATCCACAATATTGAATTAAACCCAGGACAAGGTGGAAAACTTGTCAAAGCCGCTGGACAAAGTGCACAATTAATGGCAAAAGAAGGAAAATATGCACATGTAAGATTACCTTCAGGAGAAATGAGATTAATTTTAGCAAATTGTAGAGCTACAATAGGAGTTATAGGAAATTCAGATCATGAAAATGTAAAAATAGGTAAAGCAGGAAGAAAAAGACATATGGGAATAAGACCAACAGTTAGAGGATCTGCAATGAACCCATGCGACCATCCTCATGGTGGTGGTGAAGGTAAAGCTCCAATAGGTCATTCAGGACCAATGACACCTTGGGGTAAACCAGCTCTTGGATACAAGACAAG
This sequence comes from uncultured Clostridium sp., assembly GCA_900556865.1. GTDB lineage: Bacteria > Bacillota > Clostridia > TANB77 > CAG-508 > CAG-269. Next base: position 23,586 of record USQS01000003.1, read on the forward strand.
AAATAAAAATAAACAATCAAATAAATTTATAGTTAAGAGGAGGAAATAAAACTTATGTCAAGATCAAGTAAAAAAGTGCCTTTTGTAGCTGAAGAATTAATGAAGAGAATTGAAGCTATGAATGCAGAAAACAAAAAAGAAGTTGTTAAGACCTGGTCTAGAGCTTCAACAATATATCCACAAATGGTTGGCCATACTATTGCTGTTCATGATGGAAGAAAACACGTTCCTATATATATAACAGAGGAAATGATTGGTCACAAATTAGGTGAATTTGCTCCTACAAGAACATTTAAAGGTCATGCAGGAGAAAAAACAACAAAAAAATAAAATAAAACCTACCATATAAAGAGAGGAGAATTATAATGGAACAAGAAAGAAATACAGCTCAAGCAACTCTTAAATATGCAAGAATATCTCCAAGAAAAGTTAAGATAGTTGCAGATTTAATAAGAGGAAAAGATGTAACAGAAGCTTTAGCAATAGTTAAATTTACACCAAAAGCATCTTCAGATATAATTGAAAAGCTTCTTAAATCAGCAATTGCAAATGCTGAAAATAATCATGATATGAAACATGAAAATTTATATATTTCTGAAATTTATGCAAACCAAGGTCCAACTCTAAAAAGAATTAGACCAGCTGCAAAAGGTTCAGCAGTAAGAATAAGAAAAAGAACAAGTCATATAACAATTGTTCTTAAAGAAAAGGAGGGTAAATAGAGCTATGGGACAAAAAGTACACCCAACAGGAGCAAGATTAGGAATAATCAAAAATTGGAGCTCTAAATGGTATGCAGATGATAACCACTTTGCAGATTATTTAGTAGAAGACCAAAAAATTCGTAAATTTTTAAAGAAAAAAGAATATGAAGCTGGAATTGCTAATATTGAAATAGAAAGAACAGCTAAATTCATAAAAATAAATGTTTATACAGCTAAACCAGGAATTTTAATAGGAAAAGGTGGAGCTGGAGCTGAAAAATTAAGAGCAGATATTAAAAAATTAATTGGAAAAGATGTTAATTTAAATGTTGTTGAAGTAAAAAATACAGGTTTAGATGCAACACTTGTTGCAGAAGATATTGCTTCACAACTAGAAAGAAGAATTTCGTTCAGACGTGCTATGAAACAATGTATGCAAAAAACTATGAAATCTGGAGCAGCTGGAATTAAAACAGCAGTATCAGGAAGATTAGGTGGAGCAGATATGGCAAGAACTGAATTTTATAAAGAAGGAAATATTCCATTACAAACATTAAGAGCCGATATTGATTATGGATTTGCAGAAGCAGATACAACATATGGAAAAATCGGTGTAAAAGTATGGATATATAAAGGAGAAGTTCTTCCAACTAAAAAAATGGAAGGAGGAGAAGAATAATGCCATTAATGCCAAAAAAGACAAAGCACAGAAAAGTGCAAAAAGGTAGAAATAGAGGAAAAGCAACAAGAGGAAACGTTGTTTCTAATGGTCAATTTGGATTGCAAGCATTAGAAGCAGGACTAATTACAGGAAACCAAATTGAAGCTGCCAGAGTTGCAATGACTCGTTATATGAAAAGAGATGGTAAAGTTTGGATTAAAATATTCCCAGACAAACCAATTACAAGAAAACCAGCTGGAACTCGTATGGGTAAAGGTAAAGGTAATACAGAATTTTGGGTAGCAGCTGTAAAACCTGGTAGAGTTATGTTTGAAATAGCAGGAGTACCAGAAACAACAGCTAGAGAGGCATTACGTTTAGCAAAAAATAAATTACCAGTAAAAACAAAATTCGTAATGAAAGAAGAGAATATAATCGAGGAGGGTGAAAATAATGAAAATAAATAAAATAAAAGAAATGTCTTCACCTGAATTAGAAAAAGAATTAGGTGAATTAAAAACAGAATTATTTAAACTTAAATTTAGTTTAGCTACAAAATCTTTACAAAATCCTATGAAAATTAGAGATGTAAAAAAAGATATAGCAAGAATTAATACAGTTTTAACTGAAAGAAAAATTGCTGAAAAGAAAGGGGTAAATGAGTAATGGAACAAACAAGAAATCTTCGTAAAACAATGATTGGTACAGTAAAATCTAATAAAATGGATAAAACTGTAGTAGTAGCTGTTGAAAGAAAAGTTAGACATAAAGTTTATGGAAAAATAGTAAAAAGAACATATACTTTAAAAGCTCATGATGCTGAAAATAGTTGTCAAATTGGAGATAAAGTAAAAGTTATGGAAACCAGACCTCTTTCTAAAGATAAAAGATGGAGAGTAGTTGAAATAGTAGAAAAAGCTATTATAAAATAATTAAAAAAATATAGTGAATTAGTTTTTATAAAAATATTGCAAAGATTTAAAACTAAAATAATGCAAAATTTTAAAAAAAACGGAAAGGATACGAAAATGGTACAACAACAATCAATACTAAAAGTAGCTGATAATACAGGTGCTAAAGAAATTATGTGTATCAGATGTTTAGGAGGTTCTTATAGAAAAACAGCTAGTATTGGAGATATAATAGTTGCCTCTGTAAAAACAGCAACACCAGGTGGCGTTGTAAAAAAAGGTGATGTTGTAAAAGCTGTTATAGTTAGAACTAAAAAACCTATTAGAAGAGCAGATGGTTCTTATGTAAGATTTGATGAAAATGCAGCAGTATTAATAAAAGAAGACAAAACACCTAGAGGAACACGTATATTTGGACCTGTTGCAAGAGAGTTAAGAGATGGAGAATATATGAAAATATTATCATTAGCTCCAGAAGTTCTTTAAACTATATATAAAATTCAAAAAGAAGGAGGAAAACCTTAAATGAAATTAAAAAAAGGTGATAATGTCATTGTTTTATCTGGAAATGATAAAGGAAAAACAGGAGAAATAACAGAAATTATACCAAGAACTAACAAAGTAACTGTAAAAGGTGTTAATGTTAGAAAAAAACATGCTAAAGCAACACAAAAAGAAGAAGGCGGTATAAAAGAAATAGAATTTCCAATTCATTCTTCAAAAGTAAGTCTTGTTTGCCCTAAATGCGGTAAGAAAACAAGAATAGGATATGTAGTTGAAGATGGAAAAAAATTCAGAATATGTAAAAAATGTGAAGCAAAAATAATGTAATTAAGTGTTTTTAGAAAGGAGGAACAATTTTAATGGAAATCTTAAAAGAACAATATGAGAAAGAAGTAGTACCAGCTTTAATGAAAAAGTTTGGATATAAATCAATAATGCAAGTTCCAAAATTAGATAAAATAGTTATAAATATTGGTTTAGGAGATACTAAAGATAATCCTAAATCATTAGAAAATGCAATGAATGATTTAAGCATAATAACAGGTCAAAAACCAGTTATTACAAAAGCTAAAAAGTCAATTGCAGCATTTAAAATAAGAGAAGGAGTTAACATTGGATGTAAAGTTACATTAAGACAAGATAAGATGTATGACTTTGCTTATAAATTAATGAATGTTGCACTTCCAAGAGTAAGAGACTTTAGAGGAGTTTCTACAAAATCTTTTGATGGTAGAGGAAATTTCTCAATGGGAATAAAAGAACAATTAATATTCCCTGAAATTGAATATGATAAAGTAGATAAATTAAGAGGAATGGATATAATTTTCGTAACAACAGCAAAAACAGACGAGGAAGCAGCAGAATTATTAAAATTACTTGGAATGCCATTTGCTGCTTAATTCAAAAATTTAAAATAGGAGGAATTAATTCGATGGCAAAAATGTCAATGAAGGTTAAACAACAAAAACCACAAAAATATAAAACTAGAGAATATAATAGATGTAAACTTTGTGGTAGACCACATGCATATATTAGAAAATATGGAATTTGTCGTATATGTTTTAGAGAATTAGCTCATAAAGGAGAAATTCCAGGAGTTAAAAAAGCTAGTTGGTAGTCAAAACGATTAAAACAGTAATCTGCAAATTTTCGACAATTATTATGTACATCGGCATACAGACGTATAGCCTTAACTTATAATAAATATCAAAAATGCGCATCTTACTATTTTTAATCAATTTGACAGATGCTTAAATAATAAAGAAAAATTAATAAAAAATCATAAAAAAGGAGGTCAGTATAAATGAATACTACAGATCCAATAGCAGATATGCTAACAAGAATAAGAAATGCAAATACTTCTAAACATAAAACTGTGGATGTACCATGTTCAAAAATGAAAATGGCTATTGCCGAGATTTTATTTAAAGAAGGATACATAAAATCTTTTGAAGAAATAAAAGATGATACACAAGGTATTATTAGAATTACTCTAAAATATGATGAAAAAGGAACAAGAGTAATAGATGGATTAAAAAGAATTAGTAAACCAGGATTAAAAGTATATGCAGGTAAAGAAGAATTACCAAAAGTGTTAAATGGTTTAGGAATAGCGATAATTTCTACATCAAAAGGATTAATGACAGATAAGGAAGCAAGAAATGCCGGAATTGGTGGAGAAGTTTTAGCTTACGTATGGTAAGAGTATATAAAAGGTTTCATTAATGATAAAATTCATTTAGAAAAATGTAATTTAATGAAAGCGGAAGGAGGAAAAAAATGTCAAGAATAGGAAATAAACCTATTACAGTACCTAATGGTGTAGATATAAAAATTGAAAATAATCACATTACTGTAAAAGGTCCAAAAGGAACTTTAGAAAGAACTATTGAACCAGAAATTTCTGTAAAATTAGAAGATAATGTTCTTACAGTTTCAAGAGATTCAGATGAAAGAAGAAGTAAGAGCTTACATGGTTTAACAAGAACTTTAATAAATAATATGATAATGGG
>USQS01000004.1 GCA_900556865.1 uncultured Clostridium sp.
TCAAGCGTTTCTGATATTTCCCCAAATTGTATGCTCATACGGGGGTAAAATCTCCAGGGTGACTAAAAAATACCAGCCATTTCCCTTTATAATCATTTAATGTTCTATTTCCATATGTAGTTATTGCGTTAAATCTCGGTGCTTTCATTCCTATTTTAACACTTCCATTCATCATCAATTCATAATCCATAAAAATGAGCCTCCTACATAATTTTTTATATATTATGTAAGAACTTTTATTTTTGATACAATTGCAACCCCGTCTTTATTCGCCTGCAAAAAAACATTGCAATCTATTTTCATCTGTTTTTATATTTGCTTTGTTTTCAACACTACCCGCCATTCCTACGATGAATCGTATAATATTGGATGGCAAAACCGTTCCACTAATTATCAATTTCCTATACTAATTATTCTACAATATTATTTAAAATTTATCTATAAATTTTTCCATTTTATTGCTACAAATATTAAATCATGATATAATATTAATATAGTTTTTCTATGAAGGGGAAATAATTATGGAAGAAAAAATAAAAGAATTAGAAAAAAATGCTATATTAAAAATAAGCCATTGGTGGGGGCTAAAAAATTCAGGTTATGCCGGAACACTTATAACATCCGATAAAAAATTATATGTTTATCAATATTACCATAAAATACCTGAAGAATTAAAAAATGGAAATTTCATTACAATGAAAAAAAAATTAACCAACGAAGAATTTGAGAAAATAATAAATTTTATTGAAACAGATTTATTAAAAGATTATGAAAATATAAGAATATTTGATTCAGGATATAAAATAACTGTAAATTATAAAGAAACCAAAAAAATAATAAATAATAACATTGAATTATACCAAAAAGCTGAACAAATACTTAATAAAATTTAAAATGGACGTTTTATGCGTCCATTTTACTTTTTAAAAATTTTATCTAGAATTTTTTCATACCACTTGTTTGAGTCTTTTGTATCTTCTTTTATTTCTTCTGTTGCAGTTTCAACATAGTCTTTTTTTTCTAATTCAACATATACTTTTTGGTCATTATCTGGTTTTTTCATACCTAACCTATCTTTTGCAGCTTGCTCAATACTGCTTAAATTAACACTTTCTTCTATACTAACTTGCAATTGACCATTTGTTTTTTCAATTGAAGAAAGTTCAGTTTTCTTGTTTTGTATTTCATTAAATTTTTCATTAATTAGTGAATTTCTATAACTTATTGCTAATAATATTAAAAATATAGCCACAATTAATGCCACATTTTTTTGGTGTTTTTTCTTTTCTAATTTCATAGCTTGCTTTCTTACTTCTTCATTTCTTTTTATTCTTGTTTTTACATCATTTTTATTTTGTTTTTTGCCTCTTTTATAATTTGGCTCTATTTTTCTCGGATTAGTCCCATATTCATAATTATGCCTATTCATAAGTTATTTTTATTCACCTCTTCTCTTTTTGTAATTTATTATATCTTCTCAAAAATTCTAAGCTTTGCACTTTTAGACCTTGAATTTTCTTTTTGTTCCTCATTACTTGCTACAATTGGTTTCTTATTTATTACTTGTCCTAATTTTTTTGCACCACACACACAATATGGAATATCTTTTGGGCAAATACACATTCCTTTTGCTCTATTCATTGCTATTTTTACTGCTCTATCTTCCAATGAATGAAATGTTATTACACACAATCTTCCATTTGGTTTTAAAATACTAATACAATCTAAAATAGTATTTTCAAGTGGTTTAATTTCATTATTGACTTCTATTCTAATAGCTTGAAAAGTTCTTTTAGCCGGGTGCCCATCTTTAGGGTTTAACCTTGGTATTGACTTTTCAATTATTTTTACTAATTCATCTGTTGTTTCTATTTTCTTTTTTGCCCTTGCAATACATATATTTTTAGCAATATTTCTTGAGAACCTTTCTTCTCCATATTCATATATAATATTTGCCAAATGTTCTTCTTTATAGTTATTTACGACTTCTTTTGCTGTTAATCTTTGTGTTTTATCCATTCTCATATCTAATTCGTTTGAACCTAAATAGCTAAATCCTCGGTTTCTTTCGTCTAATTGATATGAAGAAACACCTAAATCTAATAAAATTCCATCAACAAAATCTATATTCAATCCCTGTAAAATTTTTTTAATATCATCATGATTACCATGTATATATTTTACATTTGGAAATTCTTTAAGCCTCTGCATAGCTTCATCAAGTGCTTCTTGGTCTCTATCTATTCCAATTAATAAGCCTTCTTTTTTATCAAGCCTTTTTAAAATCTCTTTGCTATGACCCGCTCCACCTAATGTTCCATCTATATATATACCATCTGGTTTAATATTTAATCCTTCAATACATTCTTTTAATAAGACTGGCTTATGTTTAAATTCCACCTGTTTCTCCTTTTTATTTATAAATTTTAGCAGCCAGTATATTATTGAAAATACCAGCTGCTATATAAAATCTTAAGTATTCGCAAAACTCTTATGTACTTTTTTCTTACGCAGTACATATCTTTTGTTATACATTCTTACTTTGGTATCTTCATTTCTTTAGTATGTTTATCTTTTGAAGAAAAATAGGGAATTCATAATTTTTGCTTTAGTTTTTTCCTCATAGGAGTTTTATCTTTAGTATAATCTTTTGTAAATATGTCTTTGGCCTTTTAAAATCTTATGTATTTTTTATTTTATCATAAGTATTATTTTCTTTTGTTTTTAACATAATCAATTCCCAGAATATTTCTAGAATTTGATTTTTATATAAACTTTTCTATAGAAAAGATTATATACCAAGCATTGTCATGTTTTCTGCAATTTCTTCTGCAGAAATTTCTTCATCTTTAGATTTCCAAATAGTTTTATCCCAAATTTCTAGTCTTGTTCCTACTCCAATTATTACTGCTTCTTTTTCTAATGAACCAGCTTGTCTTAAATTACTTGGAATTAAAAACCTACCTTGTTTATCTATTTCACATTCTGTGGCTCCTGCTAAAAAGAATCTAACAAAATTTCTTGCATTTTTATCTGATAGTGGAAGTGATTTTAATTTAGTTTCGAAATTTAACCATTCTTCTTGTGAAAAGGCAAATAAACATCCATCTAACCCTTTAGTTAAAATAAATGTGTCTCCCATATCTTTTCTAAGCTTTGCAGGCATTGAAATTCTGCCTTTAGAGTCTATAGTATGTTCATATTCTCCCATTAACATAGTTAAATTTCACCTCTTTTCTTTACCACTTCATACCACTTTTAACCACTTCAATTAGATTTTAATACACTTTTTCTTATTTTGCAATACTTTTTTTAAAAAAAATTAAAATTTTTTTGTTTTTTGGTTATAATTCACAGTTCATAAAATAATTCATTTTAAATTTTGATAATAATTTCTTAACTAATTTTCAAAAAATATTCGCGCGTTGCCTTGAAATGATGCTGAAAATTATATTTAGAAAAACTTAAATTATATACCAAAACTATAATAGTTTGAAAGCAATTTATTATCTATAATCTAACCAAATATAATTATTATTTTTACAAAAAAAATCCATAGTAAATAAATTACTATAGATTTTTTTAACTATGCACTTTCTTTTTTAGATTTTATTTTTTTCATTTTAATATTTTTGTTTTTCTTAACTTTGTTTTCATTAATAATAACTTCTGGTTCTTTTTTATTTAAAACAGTTTCTTTCGTAATTATGCATTTTTCAATTTTTGGATTAGATGGGATTTCAAACATTATATCTGTCATTATTTCTTCAATTATAGAACGAAGCCCTCTTGCTCCTGTTTTTCTTTCTTGTGCCTTATTAACAATTTCTTCAATTGCCTCATCTTTAAACACAAGCTCAACATCATCAATTTCAAATAATTTTTTATATTGTTTAACTAATGAATTTTTAGGCTCAACTAAAATTTGTTTTAAAGCATCTTTATCAAGCTCTTTTAATGTTGCAACAATTGGAAGTCTACCAATAAACTCTGGAATTAAACCAAATTTTAATAAATCTTGTGGTAATAATTCTTCAAAAACTTTATATCTACTTACTTCTTTTGTAGACTGAATATTAGTTCCAAAACCAATTGATTTTTTACCTGTTCTTTCCTTTATAATATTTTCTAATCCTTCAAAAGCTCCTCCACAAATAAATAAAATATTATTTGTATTTATTTGTATTAATTCTTGATGTGGGTGTTTTCTACCACCTTGTGGTGGAACAGAAGCTATTGTTCCTTCTACTATTTTAAGTAAAGCTTGTTGAACTCCCTCCCCACTAACATCTCTAGTAATAGATGGATTTTCAGACTTTCTTGTAATTTTATCTATTTCATCTATATATATAATTCCTCTTTCTGCTTTTGCAACATCTCCATCTGCTGCTTGAATAAGTTTTAAAAGAATATTTTCTACATCTTCTCCAACATAACCAGCCTCTGTAAGTGTTGTTGCATCTGCAATTGCAAAAGGAACATTTAAAATTCTAGCAAGAGTACTTGCAAGAAGCGTTTTTCCACATCCTGTTGGGCCTAATAATAATATATTGCTTTTTTGTATTTCAACATCATCATCTTTATTTTTAATACTTTCTTCATGACTAATTCTTTTATAATGATTATACACTGCTACAGACAATATTTTTTTTGCTTCTTCTTGACCAATTACATAGTCATCTAAAACTTGCTTTATTTCTTTAGGGCTAGGAATTTTATTTTCATCTCCTAATGTGTATCTCTCCTCATCATCAATATACCCTTCCTCAAGTATATTATTACATAAGTCTACACACTCATTACAAATATATACACCTGGACCTGCAATTATTTTTCTAACACTATCTTGTGGCTTACCACAAAAAGAACAATATACATTTTTTATTGTATCACTATTTTTTGGCATAGATTTCTCCTTTATTTTCTTTTATATAAAATTTCATCAATTAAACCGTATTCTAAAGCTTCTTCTGCTGTCATATAATTATCTCTTTCTGTATCTTTCATAACTTGCTCTAATGGTTTTCCTGTTCTGTCTGCTAAAATTTTTGTTAATCTTTCTCTTGTTTTTATCATTTGATCTGCATGAATTTTAATATCTGTTGTTTGACCAGATATTCCACCACCTGCAATTAAAGGTTGATGTATTAATATTTCTGCATTTGGCATAGCAAATCTTTTTCCTTTTTCTCCATTTGCTAAAAGTACAGCTCCAAAACTAGCTGCAAGCCCCATGCAAAAAGTATAAACCGGGCATTTAATATAATTCATTGTATCTACTATTGCTAAACCATCTGTTACACTTCCTCCTGGTGAATTTATATAAAAATATATTTCTTTATCTGGATCTTCAGATTCTAAAAATAACATTTGTGCTATTATTAAACTTGCTGTTGTATTATTTACATCTTCTCCTAAAAATATAATTCTATCTTTTAATAATCTTGAAAAAATATCATATGAACGTTCACCCTTACTTGTTTGCTCAATTACATATGGTACCAAACTATTTTTTTCTAACATAAAAATCCTCCTTTATAACAATAACTTTTTAATATTTTATGTTTAACCTATTATTTATGCACCAAATTCTATATAATAAAGTTTTAAGTGCAATATGGTTTTTTAGTATTTGTTTACACATAAAATTTATTAAAATCAAATTTCTGTGCAATATAGTTTTATATAGCTTTCTTATTACATAAAATAGGGGTGTCAAAATTTTTTTAACCTCCCCTTTTTTTATATTTTATTCTGCTCTTTTACTTTTTGTTTTTTTCTCTTCTTTTTTTACAGTTTCTTTTTTTTCTTTACTATTTTCAACTAGGAAGTTTATTGCTTTTTCACTTTCAATTCCTTGTTTTATGTAGTTTTTAATATTTTCGTTTTCTTCTAAATCTTTAGCTTCTTTTCCATAATTTTTAGCCATTTCTTCTATTTTAGCTTTTATTTCATCTTCACTTGCTTCTAACTTTTCTGCTTTTATAACAGCTTCTAGTGCAAGTCTTGATTTTATAGCTTCTATTGCTTCTGGCTCATAATCTTTTTTAAGTTCTTCTTCTGTATGGTTTATCATTTTTAAATATTGTTCCATTTTCAAACCTTGATAAGATAATCTTTGTTCAAAATCTTTTAACATATTTTCAACTTCTAATTCAACCATTCCGGATGGAATCTCAACTTTTGCAGCTTCAATAAGTGCTTTTATAACTGCATTTTGCTTTTCATATTTTTCTTTTTCTTTATTTTGTTTTTCTAATCTTTCTTTTATGCTATCTTTTAATTCTTTCAAAGTATCAAATTCACTAACATCTTTTGCGAATTCGTCATCTAAAGTTGGTAATTCTTTTTTCTTTAGTTCATGTAATTTTACCTTAAAAGTAGCTTCTTTTCCTGCTAAATCTTTTGAAAAATATTCTTTAGGGAATGTTACTTTTATTTCTTTTTCGTCATTAATGTTCATTCCAACAACTTGATCTTCAAAACCTGGTATAAAAGAGTTGCTTCCTAATACTAAATCATGATTTTCTGCTTTTCCACCTTCAAATGCTACTCCATCAACAAAGCCTTCAAAATCTATTGTTGCAGTATCTCCTTTTTCTGCAGGTCTATCTTCAACAGCAATAAGTCTAGCATTTTTATCTTGCATATCAGCAATTTCATCATCAATGTCTTTTGCTTTTACATTATACTCTATTTTTTCAATTTCTATACCTTTATATTTTCCAAGCTCTATTTCTGGTTTTGTTTGAACTACAGCAGTAAACACAAGGTCTTGTCCTTTTTCCATTTTTACTATATCTATTTTTGGATTAGAAACTGCGTCTATTTTATTATCTTTTATAGCTTTTTCATATTCTTCTGGTACTACTTCATTAAATGCATCTTCATAAAAAATTTCTTTTCCATAATATTTTTCTACTATATTTTGTGGTGCTTTTCCTTTTCTAAATCCTGGTATATTAAAATATTTTGCACTTTGAAAATATACTTTTTTTATAGCATTTTCAAATTTTTCTGCTTCTATTGTAATTTCTAATTTTACCTCATTTGCGTTTTGTGTTTTTTCTAATTTACACTCCATTTAAAATCTTCCTTTCATATCATATTGTCTTTTTATAAAACTTTGCCCGCGTATTTCTTACATACGCCTTATTATTATACCATAAATTTGGTAAATTGCAACAAAAATTTAATATTTTTTTTAAAATGTCTTGTATTTTATACCATTTTGTGATAAACTAATTGTTAGTCAGTTTATTTTAATGCAATAAGGAGGTGCAATTAAAATGGCAGTATGCGCAATTTGTAATAAAAAACCTATTTCTGGAAATAAAATAAGTATTGCTCGTTCTCATGTTAGTAGAAGAGCTCCTCGTACTTGGAAGCCAAACTTAAGAAGCGTTAAGGTTGAAGTTAATGGGGAAACACAAAGAATGCATGTATGTGCAAAATGTTTAAGAAATGGAAAAGTAAAAAGAGTATAATATAAAATTTATAATAGATTTGTATAATTTGTAAAAATTTTAAAATAATAAATTTTAGATGAGCTCTAAAGTTAATGGGCGATTTTAATCGCCCCAACATTTACTTTACAAATTTAATTAAAAACTTTATTTATTTTTCAAAAAAACTTGACTTATTATAGTTATCGTATTATAATAAGACTTGTTATACATCGCGGGGTGGAGCAGTTGGCAGCTCGCAGGGCTCATAACCCTGAGGTCGTAGGTTCGAATCCTACCTCCGCAACCACACTTAAGGCTGGAATTACTCAAATTCCAGCCCTTTTTAAATATCTTTTCATTGTTTTATATCCTGTTTCATATAAATAATCCATTTTGTTTGTATCTAATAAACCTACTTTTTCTGTTGTTATTGTTACCAATTTATCTATTCCATCTAATTCATAATTTGAAAGCTCATGTGCCATCATATTTATAGATCTAACAGCAACTTCTATCATATTTTCACAACATTCTTTTTCTTTTAGTTGTGTCTCAAAATTAATTCCAAAAACTTTAGTTGCCCCTATATCTTTTAATTCCTTCCAGGCAACATTTTCTCTTATTCCCCCATCTACAAGTTGCTTTCCTTTCCACACATATGGAGAAAAAACAGCAGGATAACTACAGCTACTTCTTATCGCAACATCAATCGGTGCATCTGTTACATATTTTACTTCATCAGAAATTTTATTTCTAATTTCTTTTGAAGAAAAAACAATAAGCTCTCCATTTTTTAAATTTACAGCTGGTATTATAACAGGCATTTTAACCTCATTAATATTACTAATGCCACTTTTCTTACATATTTCTTTAATTGCCTTAACTATAACCTTTCCATCAGTCAACCCATTAACAATAAGTTTACGTCTAAAAATTAAACCAACTATTATTTTAAAAATATTTTTGATATCAACATATTTTATTTTTTTACAATATTTTTTAAAAATATCATACATTTCTTCACTTGAGTACCCTAAAGCATATAAAAGAGCAATAATACTCCCTGAAGATGTTCCTGCAACCATATTAAATTTTATATTACTTTCTTCTAAAGCTTTTATAGCTCCAATATGTGCAAAGGCCTTTACGCCTCCCCCAGACAAACATAAAGCATTTTTTTCCATTACATACCTCCAAAAAAACTGATTATTATATTATATTAATAATCAGTTTTTTTGTTTATTTTTCAGTTTCTTTTTTATGATATTCATTTATTTTATTTTCTTCTTTTAAAGTTACATCTTTCAAATTGATATATCCCATATTCATTGTTATATCTGTAGTATTTTCTAAATGTTCCTTTGCTACTAATTCTGATTTATTTAATTTAGTTTTTGTTTTCTTTTCTTCCAAATTAAAAGGTATTGAAATTTTAGCCATTATCGGAATAAATAGAGGTTCTTTTTTTATTTTTTCAGAAATTCTTTTGCTTTCAATATCTATAGCAATATTTATATATTTTATGGCAATTTCTTTTTGTCCCTTCATTAGCTTTATTTTTGAAATTTCATAATAACTATCTGCTTGCAAATCTTCACATTCCAATGTTTGTTCAAAATATTGTTCTGCTTTATCTAAATCTTTATAAAGCATTGCAATTTGTGCTAAACTATATTTTGCATTATAACACAAACTATTTATTTGAGCTGCTTTTTCATAATATTCTTTTGCACTTTGAAAATCATTTAACATTGTGTATGCTATTCCTAATTCATAAAAAAGTTCAAAACTAACAGGTTGAAATTTTAATGCATCTAAAAATATATTTGCCGCTTCTTTATAATTTCCATTTTCTAACAATAAATCTCCTAAAGTGATTGAAGCATTGTAATAATCTGGCTTTTTATCTAATAAATTTGCTAACATTTGAATTGCCTCATCTTTTTTTTCTAGTTCTGTCAATAATAAAGATACTTTATAGTATGAATCATAGTCTTTTTTATTTATATCTATGCACATTACATATTCATCTATTGCTTTTCTAAGTCCTCCCTCTTTTTCGTAAATAATCGCTAAAGTTTTATGTGCTACATAATCGTTTTGAGATTTTTCAACTATAGCTATTAATACATCTTTTGCTTTTTTATAATTGCCTGATGACATATATAATTTTACTTGCAACATTTTAATACTGTTTATTATATCTATATTCTTATATTCTAAAATTAAAAGTAAAATTGGTAATACAATTGCTACAAAGTAAATAATTGATTTAATAATAAAATTAAGCTTAAGATTAAATATTATTCCTGCTCCATCTAGCATAATTCCAAGTGCTTCTAATACCAATATTGCTATATATTCGGTTTCATTTTTTTTAATCATCTTAAAAAATATAGCTCCAAACAGAATCACCGATATAGTTATAAATAATAATTGTTCTAACATTAATTACACCTCTTAAAATTAATTAATATAATTATTTTACTACATATTTTTTTAAATATCAACAAAAAATTTAATCTAATATTCTTCTATATCTTTAATTCCCATTTCTGGAATAATAACATCACTATCTACATTAATAATGTACTCTATAGCTTTTGCAACCTTTTCAACTTCTAATCCTGTTGATGTATCATAATCATTTCCTGCTTTTTTGAAAAGATTAGTTTGCATAAATCCTGGATAAAAACCTGTTACTTTAACACCTTTTTTGCTAATGTCTCTTTGAATAGATCTATTAAATCCACGCATTGCCCATTTAGAAGCATTATAAACAACAGAATAATCATCATTATCAAAACTTGCTTGAGAACATACATTTATAATTAAACCATTCTTGTTTTTATACATATTTGGTAATACTGCTTTTGTCATATATATTGGTCCTTTTGTATTAACATCTATACAATTGCTTATTTTTTCAAAAGTATTTTCTGTTAAATCTCCTTCTAGCCATACTCCTGCATTATTTATTAATATATCTATATTTATATATTTTTTAAGAATTGTATCTATTGCATTTTCAATTTGTTTATAATTTGTAACATCACATACTACATAATCACATTGTATTTCTGTAGCAGTTTTTTTAAGTTTTTCTTCATTATTTGAAATAATTATAATTTTATTATCTTTTATTAGTCTTTTGGCTATTGCCTTTCCTAACCCTTCACTTCCGCCTGTTATTACTATAACCTTACTCATAAATACCACTCCTTATTTAAATTTATATTTCCATTAAAATTGGTATAATCATAGGGTTTCTTTTGGTTTTTGTGAAAATATAATCTCTTAAATTTTCTCTTATAGAATTTTTTATAGTGCTCCAATCACGTACTCCATTTTGTTCAAACCTTCTAACTTCATGTCTTACTGCCTGTTTTATATCTTCCATTACATTTTCAGATTCTCTAACATATACAAACCCTCTTGAAATAACATCTGGCCCGGCAATTACTTCTCCTGTAGAACCATCCATTGTTAATACAACTATTATTAAACCATCTTGTGACAAATGTTGACGATCTCTTAAAACAACATTTCCAACATCTCCAATTCCTAAGCCATCAACAAGAACTATTCCAGATTGAACTAATCCTGTAAATTCTGCATTATTTTTATCCATCTCTAATATTTTACCATTTTCTAGTTTAAAAATATTTTCCTTTGGAACTCCCATAATTTTTGCTGTTTCTCCATGTGCTATTAAATGCCTATATTCACCATGAATTGGAATAAAATATTTAGGTTTTGTAAGAGCCAAAATTAATTTTTGTTCTTCTTGACAAGCATGACCTGAAACATGTACATCTGCTAAAGCACTATACACTACTTCTGCTCCTATTTGCATAAGTGAATCTATTACCTTTGAAACATGCTTTTCGTTCCCTGGTATTGGGTTTGCAGAAATAATTATCAAATCATTTTGTGTTATTTTTACTTTTCTGTGTGTTCCTGAAGCCATTCTTGTAAGAGCAGACATTGTCTCTCCCTGACTACCTGTTGTAATTATTAGTAATTGTTCATCAACATAATTATTTATCATATCTATATCAATAAACAAATTATCTGGACATTTTATATAACCTAGGTCTCTTGCTGTAGATATCATGTTTATCATACTTCTACCACATACTGCAATTTTTCTATTATATTTAATTGCACAGTTAACAATTTGTTGTACTCTATGCACATTAGAAGCAAAAGTTGCAACAACAATTCTTTTCCTACAATTATTAAATAATCTATCAAAAACCTCTCCAACAGTGCTTTCGGACATAGTAAATCCTTTTCTTTCAGCATTTGTTGAATCTGACATTAATGCTAAAACTCCTTTTTTTCCAAGTTCAGCCAGTCTACCAAAATCCATTAGTTTTCCATCCATTGGTGTATAATCCACTTTAAAATCTCCTGTGTGCAAAACTGTTCCTACTGGAGTATGAATTGCAAGCATTACAGAATCTGGAATACTATGAGAACTTTGAATAAATTCTACTTTAAAGTTTTTACCAAGCTTTATTGTATCCCCTGGTACTACTTCGTTTAATTTTGTAGATGACTCTAAATTATGTTCTTCTAATTTATTTTTTATTAACCCCAAAGTAAGTTTTGTTCCATAAATTGGTGTGTTTATTTGTTTTAAGAAATATGGCACACTACCAATATGGTCTTCATGCCCATGAGTTATAACCATTCCTTTTAATTTTTCTTTATTTTTTAGAATATATGTTATATCTGGTATAACTAAGTCTACTCCAAGCATTTCATCTTCAGGAAATGATAAACCACAGTCTACAACAATCATTTCATCTTCATACTGAAATACCGTTATATTTTTTCCAACTTCATGTAATCCACCTAAAGGAATTATTTTTAATCCTGGTTTTTTTAATGTGTTTTTTTCATTAACCTTTTTTAAACTTCTTTCTTTTGGTACTTCTTTTAATGAACTTTCTTTTCGTGCAACTAATGCTTGATTTTCTTTTACTCCTTCATTTTTTGTTTTTCTTTTTTTTCTAATAGTAACTTTTTCTTCTTTTACAATCTCTTTATTTCTATTATAATTTTTTTTAGGTGCTCTTCTTCTCGCACTTCTTATGTTCCCTTCTTCTAAATTTTCTTCTCTTTTTTCTACCATAAAATCCTTTCTCTCCTTATTTTTTATTTAAAATCTTAAACATTCAAACAAAATTACTAAAAATATATTAATTTTTTTGCATTCAAGCAAAATAAATATGTGTTTTAAATTTTTAATATAGAATATATTCAAAAAACTTTAAAAAATTATTATTTTTTATCTTTTGCTTTTTATAATTTAACTTCAAATTTTTCTCAATAAATTACTAAATGCAATATTTTTCACAAAAAACTTGCCTAATTTCTCTAATAAAAAAATACCATACCTAATTAGTGTTTGCAATTTTTTTACAAAAATTCTATTTCCCATATAAATTTTGCATAATGCAAAATAAACGACCCAAAAAGTCGTTAATTTTACTTTTATAATTAACTTCTCATTTCTCTCATTTTATTTTTGGTTTAAAATCTCATTTAATATGCTCACATTATACCACGGTTTTTACATAATGTCAAATTTTACAAAAATCAAATCTAAAATCAGTATTCCTTCTTCTTTAAAAACCTATAAATACTTTTTACTTTTCATATCAGCTTTTATCATCTAGTTATAGTCATGCAAAGCATGAAAAAAGTCCTCCTTTCTAGAAAGAGAACTTTTAAAGTTTTATATAAAATAAAAACTTACGAACTTTTAAGTCCGTAAGTTGATTTCAAATGGAGCAGGTAGCGTAGTTATCTACAACATTTTCTCTCATTAACGATTGATATAATAATCAATCAAACTAGATATATATTAACAAATTATTTAAAAAATTTCAAGATATATACATTTGTTCTTTTTATTGCTTTATTGTAAAAACTATGTTATACTAGCTGACATAGGAAATGATGATAAGCAGATGTGGTTTTGCCACCAATCTTTACGAAACATCGTAGGAAAGGTGGTGATGTTTATGGTTAAAGTGATACTATTTTTTGTAATATCATTTATGTTATCTTTAACATTAAACGTTGCCTTGACAGCAGTTCTGTATAAGAACTGGGTTGATAAGCAACTACATAAATAAAAAGAAAATTCACATCTGTAATTTGGCGATTTAGATGTGAATTTTTAATCTATCTCGGCAAAACCACGTTTGTGGATTTGTCATTTCCTATATTTATTATACACAGATATTTTATAAATGTCAAATAAATTCTTAATTTATATTATTTTTTATGTTTATGTAAATTATTAATTAATTCTTTTAATGTATTTCTGTCCCATAGTAAAACATTATTTTTTTTAGCCAGTTCTTTTGCACTACTAGTCTTTAAGTTTTCCTCAAATCGTAGTTCTTCTTTAATTATCTTCATTTCAAGCACCATTTTTTCTTTTTAGGATATTGGATGATGTTTTTTTGCAAAGAAAAAAATCATCCAACTTACTTGAATGATTTTTAATCTATCTGTTAGTTCGAACAGATACGTCATTGGTGCGGATGAAGGGACTTGAACCCCCACGTCGTTGACACTGGTTCCTAAGACCAGCGCGTCTGCCAATTCCGCCACATCCGCATTTGATTAAGCAATTTATATATTACCACATTTAAAAATCCTTGTCAATGTTTTTTTGAAAATTTATGTATAATTTTTTTATAAATATGCCAAAATATGTAAAAGGGGGAATTTAATATGTGGAAAAAAATTATTTTATCAATAATCATAATTCTGATTCTTACATTTGGCATAAAAATATTTTATAAAACAAGGAATAATTCAACACCAAAAGAGAGTGTAAATGTTACAGAAAATATAACAGAAATATCTTCAAAATATGTAACAGATGACTGTATAGACGAATGGGAAGATTATGCAAATTCTATACAAGCTGAAATTGAAGAAACAGCACAAAGAATGGGAGACGAAAATAAACATTATATTGTTAATGCAGAAAATGATTATATAAATGTATATTATATTAACGAAAAAAATGAAAAAATATTATATAAAAAAACAGAAATATCAACAGAATATTTATCAAAAGAAGATGTGGAAAAATTAGAAGAAGGAATAGATATATATGGAATAGAAGAATTAAATAAATTATTAGAAGATTTTGAGTAAAAACACTTGACAAATAAAAAAATAAATAGTAAAATATATTTTGTTGCAAGAAGAAGTCTAGGCTTCTCACCTTAACCAAGTAAGGAAAAAGGTTAGAAAAAATAGAATATCAAAAATATATTTGATTTTATTTGACTTATCTTGTAACGAAATAAGTCAATTTTTTTATGGAGGTGTTTTTTATAAAACAAGAATTACCAACAAATGGGAGAATAAGAGCGAAGGAAGTTCAATTAATCAACCAAAATGGAGAAAAACTAGGAATAATGAGTTTAAGAGATGCACTAAACAAAGCTGAAGAAAGCAAGCTAGATTTAGTTTTGGTTGCTCCAAATGTAAATCCACCAGTTTGTAAAATAATGAACTATGGAAAATACAAATTTGAACAAGCTAAAAAAGAAAAAGAAGCAAAAAAGAAACAAAAAGCAGTGGAGCTAAAAGAAATTAGAATTACCCCAAACATTGAAGAGCATGATTTTGGATTTAAGGCAAAAAATGCTAGAAAATTTATTGAAGATGGAAATAAATTAAAAATTACTGTAAGATTTAGGGGAAGAGAAATTAACAATTCTAAATTAGGTGAAGAAGTACTAAATAAATTTATAGAAAATTTATCAGACATTGCAAATGTAGAAAAAAGTCCTAAATTAGAAGGTAGAAACATGTTTATTATGCTATCTAAAAAAGCGTAAAATATAAATAAAAAGTTTGAAAGGAGTTTTAATTATGCCTAAAATGAAAACAAATAAAGCTGCAAAGAAAAGATACTCTTTAACAGCTACAGGAAAAGTAAAAAGAACATCAGCAGGAAGAAGACATTTATTAGCAAATAAAACAAAAAGACAAAAATTAAATAGCAGAAGACCAGGAGCTTATGCTGACAAAACTTGTGAAAGAACAATAAAGAAATTATTACCATATGGTAACTAAAATATGAAAGGAGAGAATTAAAATGGCAAGAGTAAAAACAGCAAAAATAACAAGAAGAAGACATAAAAAAATATTAAAACAAGCTAAAGGATATTATGGAGCAAAGCATTATAGATTTAGAAATGCTAACCAAGCAGTATTAAAATCATTATCTTATGCATATGTTGGAAGAAAAGACAGAAAGAGTGATTTTAGAAAATTATGGATAGCAAGAATAAATGCAGCAGCAAGAATGAATGGAATTACATATAGCAAATTAATAGCAGGATTAAAAAAAGCTAATGTTACAATAAATAGAAAGATGTTAGCAGAAATTGCAGTAAATGACGCAGCAGCTTTTACAGAAATTGCAAACATTGCTAAAAATGCATAAAAATTTACAAGGAGCATTATCAATAATAAATTGATATATTGCTCTTTTTTATATTATAAGAAACAATAGGTTAAATATGGGGGATGCAGACTGTAAAAATAAAAAAACGAACATTTTTTTGTAAAAACTATTGACAAAACAAAAAAACAGATATATAATTCTAATATCAAAAGCGAACAACAATTCGCAAATGCTAATTTGTTAATAGGAGGATAAAAAAATGTTGAAATTATTTAGAAAAAGAGGTAAAATAGAAAAGGATTTAAACAGAACAGTAAAAATATTTGGAGAAACAATATCTGTAAGAGTAATATATAAAAAATTAAAAAATCCTGAATTAGATTTAGTAGGAAATATTATCAATGTTTATCTTCCTAATAAATATAAAAGAAGTGGCAACATAGAAATTGTAAAACTAGCAATTGAAAAAATGTATCAAGAAATAGCAAGAGTAGAAATAGAAAAAGTCATGGAAGAAACAAGAATAATGTTAAAAGGGTTAGCTCCAGAAAACTATGAAATAAGAAAACTATCAAATAAATTATCTAAATTAACTTTAGAAAGAGTGATTATAATAAATCCAGAAATAGTAAAATACAATAAACAAGTATTAAAATATGTAATTTTACATGAATTTTGCCATCTAAAATATAAAACACATTCTAAAGGGTTTTATAAAATGATGCAAAAATATATGCCTGAATATGAGAGTTATGAATATATAGAGCAAGTTGCATAAAACAAAATTAGAAAAAGGTTTTCTGTTTCATTTGGTAACTTTTTAGTAGGGCAAGAAAGGAATAAAATTTAAAATGAAAATTCTAATTAAAAATTGTAATTTAATATCAATGAATTTAAAAGAGCCAGAAAATAAAATTCAAAAAAATATGGATATATTAATTGAAAATGAAAAAATAATTAAAATTTCAAAAAACATAAAAGATTCGGCTGAAAAAGTAATTGATGGAACAGAAAAAATAGTTATGCCAGGACTGATAAATACTCATGCACATGTTCCTATGAGTATATTTAGAGAAACGGTGGATGGTTACATTACACAGGACTGGCTAACACAAAAAATATGGCCAGTAGAAGCAAAGCTTACTGAAGAAGATGTATATTTTGCCTCAATGTTATCTTATATAGAAATGATTTATTCTGGGACAACCACAATAAATGATATGTATTTTATGCAAAATAAAATTGTAGATGCAGCGTTAGATACTGGTGTAAGGTTACAAGTAACTAGAACATTAATGGATACAGATGGTAGTGGAGAAAGAAAATTAGTAGAAATAGAAGAATTTATTAAAAAATATAAAGAAAAGTATGATACAATTTCTTTAAATGTTGGTATACACGGCTTATATACAAACACAGAAGAATATTTACAAAAAGGGTTGGAGATTGCAAAAAAATATAAACTGCCTGTAAATATGCATTTTTGCGAAAATGAGCAAGAACGTGAAGATATAAAAAAGATGTATAATATAGCAAGCCCTATAGAACCAATAAAAAAATACTTTAAAAACATTCATTTAATACTAGCACACGCAGTAAAATTAACAAATGAAGAAATAGAAAAAATTGCAAAACAAGATATATATATAGCACATTGTCCAGTAAGTAATTTAAAACTTGGATGTGGAATAGCACCAATTACAAAAATGCAAGAAGAAAATATATGTATTTCACTAGGAACAGATGGGCAAGGAAGTGGAAGCAATTTAGATATGTTTGAAACAATGAAATATGCAGCTTTATTACAAAAAGGTTATTTGGAAAATCCAACTCTTATGCCAGCATATGAGGTATTAAAAATGGCAACAATAAATGGAGCAAAAACTTTAAATTTAGAAAATCAAATAGGGTCAATAGAAGAAGGAAAATTAGCAGATATAATAATTTTAAATTTAGATTCACCACTAACTCTTCCTTTAAATGACATTATTGCAGAAATAGTTTACAATGTTAAAGCTCAAAATGTAGAAACAACAATAGTAAATGGAAAGATTTTAATGGAAAATAAAGTGTTTAAATTAAAAAATGACCCAAAAGTAATTTATGAAAAATGTGAAAACATAATAAATAGAATAAAAAGTGAATTGAAAAATTAATAAAAAAATAGATAGTTAAGCTTCTTATAAAGATGAACAATGTGAAGAATTTTTAATTTATAATAATTTTAATATTTGTTTTAGGTTTTTCGTAAATTTGTTCGCATGAAAAAATTCATTTTAAGAAAGTTTTAATAAGATAATGAGTTATATAATAATTGTATGTAATAAAATGTAGAATATTTCTTTTTTTCTACAATAAGAAAAGACAAACTTTTTATTTTATAAGGTATATAATTACTTCCAAGGTGAGTAAATGACAGTTTATATTGATGTGGTTTTTTTGGAAAATTTGATTTTAAATGTAATTATCTTATATGCTACAAGTCTAATAGCAAAAATAAATTTAAAGATTATTAGAACTCTAATATCTGCTAGTATAGGAAGTATATATGCTATAATGTATTATATATTTCAAATTGGATTGTATTCAAATATAATATTTAAGTTTGTTTTGTCTGTAATTATGATATATGTAGCATTTAACCCAAAAGAATTTAAAACTTTGTTAAAAGTATTAATTTTGTTTTATTTAACATCTTTTGTATTTGGTGGGGCGTCTTTAAGTGTAATATACCTTGTAAATGCACAGAGAATAAATATTCAAAATGGTATGATTATTGGAAAATACACAATGAATACAATTTTTACGGGAATTATTATAGCTTTTATTGTAATTGTAATTGCATTTAAAATTATAAAATCAAAAATTTCTAAAAATGATTTATTTTGCGATATAAGATTTAAAATAAATAATAAAGAAATAAAAACTAAAGCTATGTTAGACACGGGAAATTTACTAAAAGAGCCAATAACAAATATTCCAGTAGTTGTTGTAGAACATAAACTATTATATGATGTAATACCCAACGAAATTCTGGATAATATAGAAAACATTTTAGGAGGTGATCTAGAAGATATATCAGATGAAGTTAAAAGTGATTATATTTCAAAATTAAAAGTTATACCATTTACATCTTTAGGAAAACAAAATGGTATATTACTTGGTATAAAGGCTGATGAATTAATTGTAGAAGAAATGAATAGCGAAAAGAAAATAGATAAGGTAATAATAGGAATTTATAATAAAGAACTTAGTAAGAAAAGAACATATAGTGCCTTAATAGGAATTGATGTTATATAATAAATCTGAAAAATGTATAAAAGTAATTTTACAAAAGGAGGAAAAAAACACAATGAATATTTTAGAGACTTTAAAAAACAGCATAAATTCACTATATGTGAAATATCTTACAGATAAAGGAATTGTTGAAGAGCCTATTTTTTACATTGCTGGGGCTCAAACTCTTCCACCACCACTTCCAGAAGAAGAAGAACGCTATTACATACAAAAATTATCAGAAAAAGATAATTTACAAGCAAGGCAAATATTAGTAGAAAGAAATTTAAGATTGGTGGTGTATATTGCAAAAAAGTTTGAAAATACAGGAATAGGAATAGAAGATCTTATTTCTATTGGTACAATTGGTTTAGCCAAAGGTGTAAATACATTTAAGCCAGATAAAAATATAAAACTTGCGACATATGCCTCAAGATGTATAGAAAATGAAATACTTATGTATTTAAGAAGAAACAATAAATTAAAAGGAGAAATATCACTTGATGAACCTTTAAACAAAGATTCAGATGGAAATGAATTATTGCTTTCAGATATATTAGGAACTGAAGGAGATGTTACATCTCGTAATATTGAAGATGAGGTTGATAAAAAGCTATTAAAGGCTTCTATAAGTAATTTAAATGAAAGAGAAAAAAATATTATGGAAATGAGGTTCGGTTTTAAAACAGGAGATGAAAAAACACAAAAAGAGGTTGCAGACGAACTTCGGAATTTCACAAAGCTATATTTCAAGATTAGAAAAGAAAATTATAAAAAAAATGAAAAAAGAAATTATGAGCAAAACTGGATAAAAAATTAAAGAAGGGAATGATATAAAAAATGAAAAATAAAAAGGGATTAATATTTGCAGTAATATTAATTGTAATAATTTTAATAGGAATAATGGGATATTTTAAAATAATAAATAAAACAAAACCAGAAGATGTTTTAAAACAATATATAGAAAATATTAATGCAAAAGACTATAATGCAATGTATGAAAAAATTTCATCAAGTTCTAAAAATAATATATCAGAAGAAGATTTTATTAATAGAAATAAAAAAATTTATGAAGGAATAGATAGTCATAATATAGAAATTTATATAAATAATGTTCAAAAAAATAAAAATGAAGTTAAAATTACATATAATGAAAAAGTATATACATCAAGTGGTGTAATAAATTTTTCAAATACATCTTCTTTAGTAAAAGATGGGAAAACATACAAACTTAATTGGACTTCAAAAACAATTTTTCCGGAACTTGAAGAAAACTATAAGGTAAAAGTATCTTCTATAGAAGCAGCTAGAGGAGAAATTTTAGATAGACAGGGAAAATATTTGGCACAAAATGGTCAAATAACAACAATTGGTATTGTACCAGGTAAACTCGGAGAAAATAAAGAGGAAGGTATAAAGAAATTATCAGAATTAACAGGTGTTTCAATAGAATATATAAATACAGAGCTTTCGCGTTCATATGTAAAAGATGATACATTTGTACCAATAAAAAAGATTTCAAAAGATGATAACGAGAAAAAAGAAGCTTTACTTAAAATTCCAGGAGTAAAGCTTACAAATACATCAGCTAGGGTATATCCGCTAGGAGAGGAAGCGGCTCATTTAATTGGGTATGTTCAAAAGATAAATGAACAAGAATTAGAGCAAAATAAAGAAAAAGGTTATAGTTCTTCTAGTGTAATAGGAAAAAATGGATTAGAAAAAGCTTATGAAGATAGATTAAGAGCGGTTGATGGAAAAGAAATAATTATAGTAGACGAAAAAGGTAATAAAATTAAGCAATTAGCAAAACAAGATAAAAAAGATGGAGAAGACATAAAACTAACAATAGATTCAAAAATACAAAAACAACTATATGATAGTTTGAAGAGTGATAAAGGATTTTTTGTTGTAATGAACCCAAATACAGGAGAGTTATTAGGTGCGGTAAGTACGCCATCATATAATTCAAATGATTTTGTTTTAGGAATGACCCAAGACAAATGGAACGAATTAAATAACAATGAGGCAAAACCAATGTATAATAGATTTTTACAAACCTATGCTCCAGGTTCAACATTTAAACCTATAACAGCAGCAATTGGGCTTAATTCTGGAAAAATTACAAAAGAAACAACATTTTCATATTCTGGTTTAAGCTGGCAAAAAAGTGCAAGTTGGGGAAATGTTTTTATAACAACTTTAACACAATATAATGGTCCAAAAAATATAAAAAATGCATTAATACATTCAGATAATATCTTTTTTGCACAAGCAGCTATGCAAATAGGAGCTGAAACAATGTGCTCTAGCCTAAATAGCATAGGTTTTAATGAGCAAATTGAATTTCCACTTAGCTTAAAGAAATCTACATTTTCATCAGATGGAAAAATTTCAAATGAGAAAAAATTAGCAGATACGGGATATGGGCAAGCAGATGTATTAGTAAACCCAATACACATGGCATCAATCTATTCTAGTTTTGCAAATAGTGGAAATATGGTAAAACCTTATATAGAATATAATGAAGATACAAAAACTACATATTTAAAAGAAAATGCTTTTTCAAAAGATACTGCAGATGAAATAAGACAAGATTTAATACAAGTTGTAGAAAATCCTGAAGGTACAGCAAATGATATGAAACTTCCAAATAAAGTAATTGCCGGCAAAACAGGTACAGCAGAATTGAAAAAAACAGCAGATGATACAGAAAGTGGAACTTTAGGCTGGTTTGATTGCTTTACAGTAAATACTTCTTCAAATGACAATATGCTAATTATAAGTATGGTGGAAAACACTCAAAACAATAGTAGTGGCGGAAGTCATTATCTTATAAAGAAAATCAGAGGATTATTTGAATAAAATATAATTCACAAAGGTCGTTTGACTTTTGTGAATTTATCATATATAATAATAAACTGAATGTTAGAACATTTATTATGAAAATTAGTTAAATAATATTAAAATTAGGTTTAAGAATTTCACAAGAAAGGAATGAGAAGAATGCAAGATTTAGAAGAAATTAAAAGAAATTTAATATTACAAAACCAAAAATTAAAAGATTTAGGTGATTCACTTTGACATTGAAGCTTTAAAAAATGAATTAAAAGAGCTAGAAAAACAAACTGGAAATCAAGACTTTTGGCTAGATACGATCAATTCTAATAAAGTTTTGTCAAAAATAAAATCTATTAAAGGAAAATGTCAAAAGTATGATGAAATAAAAATAGATATACAAAATGAATTAGAATTAATTGAACTTTTAGAAGTAGAATATGACGAAGAAATGGCAATAGATTCTATAAAAACGGCAAAAGCAATAGAAAAAAAATTAGAAAAGTTTGAAATACAAACTTTGCTTTCTGGTAAATTTGACAAGAATAATGCTATTTTAACCTTGCACCCGGGAGCAGGAGGAACGGAAGCACAAGATTGGGTAGAGATGTTATATAGAATGTATACAAGATGGGCTGGAAAATCTGGATTTAAAATAGAGGAATTAGACTATTTAGAGGGAGACGAAGCGGGAATAAAATCTGTAACATTTGAGGTTATTGGCGAAAATGCATATGGTTATTTAAAAGGAGAAATGGGAGTGCATAGGTTAGTTAGAATATCTCCATTTGATAGCCGGAGGCAGAAGACATACATCATTTGCTTCTTTAGAAGTGTTACCAGAAATTTCAGACGATATAGAACTTAATATTAACCCAGACGACATCAAAATGGATGTTTTTAGAGCATCTGGTGCAGGAGGGCAACATATAAATAAAACATCTTCTGCAGTTAGACTAACACACATTCCAACTGGAATAGTAGTAAGTTGCCAAACACAACGTTCTCAATTGCAAAATAGAGAGTATGCTATGAAAATGCTTAAGTCTAAATTATTAGATTTAAAAGAAAGAGAACATAAAGAAACGATAGAAGAATTAAAAGGAGTTCAACAAGAAATAGCTTGGGGAAGTCAAATTAGATCTTACATATTTTGCCCATATACATTGGTAAAAGACCATAGAACAAATTTTGAAGTGGGTAATGTACAATCCGTAATGGATGGAGATTTAGATGGCTTTATAGAAAGCTATTTAAAACAACAAACAAGTCACATATAATAAAAATAAACATAATATAATAATAGTAAGCCATATTTAATTAAATAGGTGTGTAATAAAAAATAAAGAAGGTGCCAAATATGGACACAGTAGTATTAAAATTTGGAGGTAGTTCAGTTGCAGATAATATAAAATTAAATATTGTCGCAGAGAAAATAAAAGAATTTTATGATAAACAAAATAAAATTGTGGTTGTTGTTTCTGCTCAAGGAAAAACCACAGATAATTTAATTAAGGAAGCTCAAACTCTTTCAAATATTCCAGAAGAAAGGGAATTAGACGTACTTTTAAGTTGTGGAGAGCAAATTTCTATGGCAAAGTTGGCTATTTTATTAAATAGACTTGGAATGCCGGCAATATCTTTAACAGGATGGCAAGCAGGAATTTACACAAATAATACAAATCAAGATGCTATAATAGAAGATATCGATACAACACGTATAACCAAGGAGTTAGAAGCGGGAAAAATTGTAGTACTTGCAGGTTTCCAAGGAATAAATAATAATTTAGATATTACAACTTTAGGCAGAGGTGGTTCAGATACAACGGCGGTAGCAGTAGCAGCTAAATTGAAAGCTACAAGTTGCTATATATTTTCAGATGTAGATGGAATTTATACCACAGACCCAAACCAAACGAAGGTTGCAAGAAAACTAGATTCATTATCATACACAGAAATGCTAGATATAGCAAATGAGGGGGCAAAAGTGCTTCACAATAGATGTGTAGAAGTTGGCGAAAAATTTAAAATTCCAATTGTTGCAAAGTCTACATTTAATAATAACGAAGGAACGGTTATAAATAATAAAATCGAAGGAAGTTATGTAAAAAATATTGTAAAAAATGATAACATACAATTTGTGCATATTACATCATCTAATAAGTATTTGCCAAAAACATTTAACAATATCTATAAAGAATTTATAGAAGAAGAAATAGGAGTTAAAAATTTGGTAAATAGCAGTGAAGATACATTAGATATTTCTTTTACAATACCAAAAGTAAAATTCGCAAAACTAGCAAATCTTTTAGAAAATAAGTTTTCAGATTTTGAAAGTTCATATTCAGACATTACCAGAATTTCTATTATTGGAAATGGAATTATGAGCAATAACTCTATTTTGAATAAAACAATGAAGGTAATTGAAGAAAACAAACTTGATATAATAAGTATGGAAATAAATGAATCTAAAATAGCAATAATGTTTAAAGAGATTGTGTCAAATGAAATTTTAGAGCAATTGCATAAAACATTAATATAAAATTCTAATTATTAAAAGCTTTAGTTGATTTTATATCAATTAAGGCTTTTTTCTGCTTTATAAACATGTATTAAGTTCTAAAAGTTGGATTAGCTGAATATACTTATATAGTGGAACGTTAGTGGTATGGGAAGGAGATAGCCATGGTAGTAGAAGAAAGAAAAAATTTTAATCAGATTACAGGTGTTGTGCAAAATTTAATTTTAGAAAATAGAAATAAATTAAGTGTATCTGGAGTTAAAGATGTTTTGAGCTTTGACGACCAAGTTGTTATAATGGAAACAGAATTAGGTCTTCTTACTGTAAAAGGAGAAAACTTAAGAATTAATAAATTAAGTATTGATACATCTGAAATTATAGTAGAGCGGAGAAATAAATAATTTAGGATATAGTGAGCATTCTAAAAAAGAGCAGGAGCGGAGGTTTGTTTAGTAAAATTTTTAAATAATATAAAAGTTAGGAGACTAAGACTAAATGGCAATTAATCAAGCACTTTTATTTATAATTTTTGCTATAAATGGTGTATTTATAGGTTTATTATTTGATTTTTTTAGAATATTAAGGAAAAGCTTTAAAACACCTAATTTTATTACATATATTGAAGATATATTGTTTTGGATAATAGCAGGAATTAGTATAATATTTTCTATGTATAATTTCTCTGATGGGGAATTAAGGCTATTTATGTTTATTGGTTTAGCTTTAGGAATTATTTTTTACATGCTAACAATAAGTAAATTAATAATAAAAATCTTTGTTTCAATTATTAAGGTTCTAACAAATTTTATGAAAAAGATTGTTAAACTTTTGATTTCGGTATTTAAATTTATAAATAAGATTATATTTAAACCTATTTGTAGTTTAATTATAAAAATTATAACTTTTTTGACAAAAACGACGAAAAAAATAAAAATTAAACCAAAAATTATGAAAAAATTAGACAAAAATGTAAAAACTTCTTAAGAATTAAGAGGATTTTGAAAAAAAATGGAGAATAATAAAGTAAAGAAAATTAAAGTTAAGGAAATGATACACATGAAAAATATTAAAAAAATATTAAAGAAACTCGTGTTTATTATAATAGTAATTTATGCTATAATAACTTTTTTCAAACAACAAAAAGTTTTAAATGCATATAGTAACCAAAATAAAGATTTAGAGGCTAAAATTGCAGAAGCAAGCGAAAAACAAGAACAGCTAAATGAAAAAAAACAAAATGTTAATTCTGCTGAATATATTGAGTCAATTGCAAGAGATAAGTTAGGTATGTATTTTCCTAATGAGCGAGTTTATGTGAATAATGAAAATTAACCCCTTGAAGTACATTTTGTATCAGGGGTTTTTGACAAATAGATTTAGAAGATATTATAAGATATGGAGATATATGGGTGTTGTTTTTAGCACCTGTTTTTTATATTATAAAAAAGTTCTCCTAACTTCCTATAATATAAAAATAACAATTAGATGATAAGAAAAGATATAAAATGTGAAACAAAATCAATAAAAAATTTTAAAAATGTTTCACATTTTTAAAATTTTGTGGTATAATACTTAAAGTGAATATTTGTTTCTTAATAATTTCCCCCCAAAAAACAAAAAAATAATTAAAAAAGGAGTAAAAAATTAATGACAAATTTAGAGAATTTAACATTATTAGAGTTAAAAAAACTAGCTAAAGAAAACAACATCAGAAATATTTCAAAATTAAAAAAAGAAGAATTAATTGAAGTTTTAAAAAGCTTACAAAATTCTAATTTTGAAGAAGATGAGGAAGATGAAAATTATGACATAGAAGATGAAGACATAGTAGAACCAGAAACAAAAATTGATCCTAAAAGTTCTGAAGACGAAACATTAGAAGATGGAGCAGTTACATATCAAGTAAATAATGAAGAAGATGAAATAATAGAAGGTCTTTTAGAGGTGTTGCCAGATGGATATGGCTTTTTAAGAGGAAATAACTATTTTTCTAGCCCAAAAGATGTATATATTTCACCAGTTCAAATAAGAAGATTTAAACTAGTAACAGGTGATTTAGTAAAAGGAATTTCTAGATGTAAAGATGGCGAAAAATTTCCATCATTAATATTTGTTGGTGAAGTAAATGGAGAGCACCCAGAAAAAGCTGCAAAGAGAAAAAGGTTTGAAGAGTTAACACCAATATATCCAAATGAAAGACTTCGTTTAGAAACAATACAATTAAATTATGCTACAAGAATGATGGACATAATATCTCCTATAGGAAAAGGTCAAAGAGGTTTGATTGTAGCACAACCAAAAGCAGGTAAAACAACACTTTTGAAAGAAATAGCAAATAGTATTACAACAAACAACCCTGAATGCGAACTTATAATGCTTTTAATTGATGAAAGACCAGAAGAAGTTACAGATATGGAACGTTCTATTAAAGGTCAAGTGGTATATTCAACATTTGATGAATTACCAGAACATCATGCAAAAGTTGCAGAAATGGTAATAGAAAGGGCAAAAAGACTAGTAGAGCAAGGAAAAGATGTAGTAGTGTTATTAGATAGCATTACAAGGCTTGCAAGAGCATATAACTTAGTTGTTCCATCATCTGGTAGAACATTATCTGGAGGTATAGATCCAGCATCATTACATAAACCAAAAAAATTCTTTGGAGCTGCACGTAATATAGAATTTGGAGGAAGTTTAACAATACTTGCAACAGCTCTAACAGAAACAGGAAGTAGAATGGATGATGTAATATTTGAAGAATTTAAAGGAACAGGAAACATGGAAGTTCTATTAGACAGATCTCTTGCAGAAAAGAGAATATTCCCTGCAATTGATATTAATAGGTCAAATACTAGACGTGAAGATTTATTATTATCAAAAGAAGAATTAGAAGTGGCAGGATTAATTAGAAAGGCAATGGGAAATATGCCAGTTGCAGATAGTACAGCACAAATATTGAAAGTTATGAAAGCAACAAAAAATAATGAGGATTTTATTAAAAAAACAAAAGTTGCATTAGAAAGATTTAAAAAATAATGAC
>USQS01000005.1 GCA_900556865.1 uncultured Clostridium sp.
CACCTAATAACATTTTAGCAATTGAATATTTAAAAGCTCTAAAAAAAAATAAATCAAATATTGAACCAATTTTAATTGAGCGTAAAAATTCCGGACACTTAAATCCAGATTACACTGGAACTTTTACAAGTAGTTCTTCAATTAGAAATATGATTAAAAACGGTCATTTTTCTAAATTAAAAGATGGTCTAACACCTAGTTCTTATACTATTTTAAAAGAAGAAATTTCAAATGGAAATTTTGTAACCGACCTTGCAGAATTTGAAAAAATAATTTTATATAATCTACGTTTAATGCCTGCTTATAAAATAAAAAATTTACCAGATGTTTCTGAAGGACTTGAAAATAGCATAAAAAAAGCAGCTTTTTCTTGTAATACTCTAGAAGAATTTATGAATATTGTTTGTACAAAAAGATATACTAAAACAAGAATAAATAGAATTTTATTATATTCTCTTCTTGGAATTACCAAAAAAGATATGTTAATATCAAAGAGAATTTCGCCATATATACGTGTTTTAGGTTTTACTGAAAATGGAAAATCTCTATTAAGTAAATTAAATAATTCTGGCTTAAATGTTATAACATCTGTAAAAAAATTTTTAGATACAAATAACAATAAAAATCTAGAAAATTTAATAAATGAAGATATTTTAGCAACTAATGTTTACACTTTAGCTTTAAAAGGTACATTTCCCGGTAATTTAGATCTTTCAAAAAGAATTGTTACAAAATAGTATAAAAACTATTGACAAAACAAAGAAAAATGTATATAATAGTTACTGTTGATATGGCGAAGTAGCTCAGTTGGCTAGAGCACGCGGTTCATACCCGCGGTGTCGAGAGTTCGAATCTCCCCTTCGCTACCACCAGTTTTTTCTTTATTTCTAAAATGAGAAAATCTATAAACTAGATTTTCTCATTTTTTTTATTAATAACATTAACACTATTAAAACATTTTAAATTCTCCTTCTTTGTTCGCGTGTTAAATTTACTTTGAAATTTTCTGTGCATTGTTATTATATTAATAGGAAAGTCCTATAGACTTTCCTGATTTTTAATTAATAACAGTATCAATATAGCTTTTTGTTTTTTCATAAATATTATTAAATCTAAATTTTGTTTCTTCATCTTTAAAGCAAAACCTTTTATATAAAGTTTCTATATATTGTTCTTTTTTTATATATATTAAACTATATTTATAATTAAAATCAAATATATATGCAAATTCACTAACTAAAACATCAAGTGGTGTTTTTCTCTGGTTATAAATTACTTCATTTTTTTCCATAAAACTTGTATATATTTTATCAGATATTTTTTCCAATGATAAGTCCTCTTTTTCCCATTCTTCTTTTTTATCTGCATATGTTAAAATATGTAATATATCTATTTTATCTGCATCTCTTATTATTTTTGAATGTAGCTCTTCTTTCTCATTAGAAAATTTCATATCTACTCTTGCAACATTATGATTTAAAATTGCTGTTTTTATTATTTTATCATATTTATCGCTTACAATAAAATTTCTAATCCTATTATCTTCAAATAATACCTCTACTCCAAGAACGCCATGACTAACACTTCTTTGGTCCCAAAAAGTATTATATCTTTTTACCTGTTCAAATCTTCCTATGTCATGTAAAAGACCAATTAGTTCTGCAAGTTCTATATCTTCCCTGCTTAAATTTAAATTTATAGCTATTTGTTTTGCAATTTTTGAAACTCTTTTTATGTGGTCTACTTTTAATTTTATCATTTCGTTTTTTATATCATAATTTTTAATATATTCTTCAAATGCCAAATTAGCTCTAGTTATATCTATCATTTTTATAAAAATCCTCCAGTATTTCTTTTTTAGAATTCATTTATTTCTTCTAACTCCTTAAATACTTCATCAGCTTTTACAGCTTTACCATTTTTAATTTGTTCTTCTGCTTTTAATAATTTTTTTCTATTTTTTCTTTTAATAATTTTTTCTTATATTCTTCCATACTCATAAGTATTACATTATTTTTACTATTTTTACTTACTACAATCTCTCCATTTAAATTAATTGCTGTTTCTAATTCTTGTAAACTTGTCATTTATTGCATAAAACCACCTCTTTCTCCTAAATCTATATTTATTATAGCACAAAACTTTAGATTTTAAAATATATTCTTTTATAGTTTGAAAAAATTTTATTTATTTAAAGTTTAGAAACGGTCTTAAAATTTCACTTAATAAAATTTAAGACCGTCCTTTAACTTGTCAATACTTTTTTAACATTTCCTTATATTTTTCTAACTTAGCTTTTTCTTGTTCAACTTTTTCTTTTGGTGCTTTACTCACAAAGCCTGGATTAGATAACATTTTTTCTGCTCTTTGGATTTCAAATTCAATTTTCTTCTTTTCTTCTTCTTTTCTTTTTTCTTCTTCTTCAAAATCTATTATTCCTTCTTGTGGCATATAAAGCTCAATTCCATCTTTTAATATGCTTATAGCATTTTCTTGAATATTTTCCTTATTTTTTTGAATAATAAGATTTTTTCCGAAACCTAATTTTAGCATAAATCCTTTTGCTTCACTTAACTCTTTTTCATATTTCTCTGTTACGAAAATTAAATCCGCTTTTTTACTTGGATGAATATTCATTTTAGCACGTATGTTTCTTATATCTACTATTATTTCTTTTAATTTTTCCAAAAGTTCCTCTTCTTTTTCAAATTGAGTTTCTTTACTTACTTTTGGCCAGATAGATACCATTAAATCCTTATCATCTTTTTTTACTATATTTTCATATATTTTAGTAGTAACAAATGGCATAAATGGATGAAGCAACTTCATAGCAATTCCTAATACATAGTTTAATACATAACATACTTGAATTTTTTCTTCATAATCTTCTGAATAAATTCTTGATTTTGCCATTTCTATATACCAGTCACAAAATTCATCTCTTATGAAACTATAGATACTATCTAATGCAATACCTAAATCATAGTTTTCCAAATTTACTGTAACCTTTGAAACTAACTTATTTAATTTATTTAGAATCCATTTATCTTCAATTTTCAAGTCTGATGAATTATAATTTAAAATATCTTCATCTTTTACTTCTTTTGAAGCATTTATCACAAATTTAGCTGCATTCCATATTTTATTTGAAAAATTTGAAGCTTGTTCTAATTTTTCTGGCATATATTTTATATCATTTCCCATTGTTGTTCCAGACAAAACGGAAAATCTTAAACTATCTGCACCATATTCATCAATTACTTCTAAAGGATCTATACCATTACCTAATGTTTTTGACATTTTTCTTCCTTGGCTGTCTCTTATAATTCCATGTATTAATACATCTTTAAATGGCTCAACATCAGTAAACTCTAATCCTTGAGTCATCATTCTAGATACCCAAAAAGTTATTATATCAAAACCAGTAACTAACACATTTGTTGGGTAAAACCTTTTAAAATCTTCACTTTCTTTATTTGGCCAACCAAGTGTTGAAAATGGCCATAAAGCCGAACTAAACCATGTATCTAATGTATCTTCATCTTGCTTTAAGTTAGTTGAACCACATTTTTCACATTTTTCTGGTTTCACTTTTGCAACATTCATATGTTCACATTCTTGACAATAATATACTGGAATTCTATGTCCCCACCATAATTGACGTGAAATACACCAATCTTGAATATTATCTAACCAGTTAAAATATTGCTTTTCATATCTTTTTGGTACAAATTTTGTTTTTCCATCTCTTACACTATCAGCCGCTCTTTTTGCTAAATCTTTCATAGAGACAAACCATTGTATAGAAATTTTTGGCTCTATTGTTGATTTACATCTTTCACATTTGGTAACATTATGTGTATAATCTTCCGTTTTTACTAAAGCTCCTATTTCTTTTAGTTTCTCTACTATTTTTTTACGAGCTTCTAATAAATCCATTCCTTTATATTCAGGAACTAAATTTCCCATTTTATAATTTTCGTCAAATACTTCTATTACTTCTAAATTATGCCTTAACCCAGCTTGGTAATCATTCATGTCATGTGCAGGTGTGATTTTAACACAACCCGTTCCAAATTCTTTTTCAACAAACTCATCTGCAATTATTGGAATTTCTTTATTCATTATTGGAAGTATGCATTTTTTTCCAACTATTGATTTATATCTTTCATCACTTGGATGAACCGCAACTGCTGTATCTCCCAGCATTGTTTCTGGTCTAGTTGTTGCAACTTCTACATATCCTTCTTCTCCTACTATTTTATAGCGAATGTGCCATAAATGTGATGTTTCTTCTTTATATTCAACTTCTGCATCTGATATAGATGTTTTACAACTTGGACAATAATTTACCATTTTTTTACCTTTATAAATTAGTCTTTTTCTATAAAGATCAATAAATTGCTCTAAAACTGCTTGGTTCATTCCATCATCTAAAGTAAACCTATTTCTTTCCCAATCACATGAGCACCCAAGTTTTCTTTGCTGCTTTTGAATTATTCCTCCATATTTATGTGTCCAATTCCATGCTTCTTCTAAAAATTTTTCTCTTCCTAATTCCTCTTTTGTTTTCCCTTCTTCTTTTATTTTTTGAACAACTTTCATTTCTGTAGATATAGCAGAATGGTCAGTTCCTGGAAGCCATAAGCAGTCATAGCCTTGCATTCTTTTAAATCTAATTAATACATCTTGAATTGTATCATCTAGGGCATGTCCCATATGTAATTTTCCTGTAACATTTGGTGGTGGCATCATTATACAGTATGGCTCTTTATTTTCATCCATACTAGGTTTAAAATAACCTTTTTCATCCCAATTTTTATACAATTCTTCTTCAAATTTTTTTGGCTCATATTTATTTTCTAAACTCATATAAATCTCTCCTTATATAAATTTTCATTTTATATAAAAATATAGCGACCTAATCGCTATATTTAATGACACCCATGGCAACCAGAACATCCTCCATGACAACCATTATCACTATCATCATCTGGATTTCCATTCCAATCTAATTCAATTGTATTGCCACATTCTGGGCATTTTATTTCATTAAATTGCTCATCAATTTCGGCATCAAACTCATAATTACAATATGGACAAATAATTGCAAAATCCATATCATTTCCGTCATCATAAATATCTTGATACATTGTTTCATATTTTTCTTGAAGCTCTGTAAGCTTTTTTTCATTTTCTTCTTGTTTTTTTATTAATTTGTTTACTCTTTCTTCTTTAAAAGTCATTATATTTTCTATTTCATCAAGAAAAATATTTACAAAATCAATGCTTCTTTGTTTCATTGAATTTCGTTCATCTGGGTCTTTTACAATTTTATCAATATCTTTAATAAAGCTATTCACTTCTTCTTTTATGTTTTCTAACATAAATCCTACCTTTCATATATTATACTCTCTCCATGTATTCACATGTACGTGTATCAATTCTTAAAATGTCTCCAATATTAACAAACATAGGAACTTGAAGTTCTAATCCTGTTTCTAATTTTGCTGGTTTTCCAGAAGTTGTTGTTGTATTTCCTGCAAAACCTGGTTCTGTATATGTAACCTCTAATTCTACAAATATTGGAGGTTCAACTGCAAATACATTTCCTTTGTATGACAAGATTTTTACTTGCATATTTTCTTTTAAATATTTTAAGCAATCTCCTAATTTTTCCTTATTTAGTGGCATTTGATCATATGTTTCATTATCCATAAAGTAGTATAAATCTCCATCATTATATAAATATTGCATTTCTTTTTTTTCAATTTCTGCTCCTGGATATTTATCAGATGGGTTAAATGTTTTTTCTAAAACTGCTCCTGATATAACATTTTTTAATTTTGTTCTAACAAATGCTGACCCCTTACCTGGTTTAACATGTTGAAACTCTACTACTCTATATACATTTCCCTCCATTTCAAATGTTGTTCCATTTCTAAAATCTCCTGCTGAATAAACTGCTGCCATATAAATTTCTCCTTTCAATTCTCAACTTTTTTTACAAACTTAAATAATTATACACTCTTTATCCGATTCTGTCAAGGATATAGCACCTTTCTTGGTAACTAAAATGGTATCTTCTATTCTAACTCCAAAATTTCCAGCTATATAAATTCCGGGTTCATCTGTTATAATCATATTTTCCTTTAGGTTACTATCATTTTTTAGGTTAATTGCTGGGTCTTCATGAATTTCAAGGCCAACTCCATGACCTAAAGCATGAATTAAAGTTTGATTATTTAACTGAAAGTCACTTTCTACCGATTTAGTTAATTGTTTTATATTTGCACCTTCTCTAATATCATTTAATACTCTTTTTTGGTTTGATAAAACAAGATTATATACTTTCTTTTGCTCATAGGTTGGCTCTCCAACAAAAATTGTTCTTGTCATATCTGAACAATAGCCATTTACTTTACATCCCATATCAATTGTTATAATATCTCTTTCTTTAATTTTCCTATCTGTTGGAACAGCATGTGGTTTAGATGAGTTTTCTCCTGAAGCAACAATTGTTTCAAAAGATTCGCCTTCGCTATGATCCCTATAAAAATCTTGTATTTTTTTTGCAATCTGTTTTTCTGTTAAACCTGGTTTTATATAATTTTTTATAAAATCAAAGCATTTATCCGTTATTTCACAAGCTGTTTTTATACTTGCAATTTCTTCTTCATCTTTTATCATTCTTAAATTTGCAAGTATTTCTCCTGCCTCAACAAAATTATTTATTTTAAATTTTCTAATATTTTCTTTATAGTCTGAATACGTTAAATATTTTTCTTCAAATCCTACATTTTCACAAAACAAGAAGAAATTTTCATATTCATCTTTAGATATATTTTTTTGATCATCTATAATAATTTCATCAAATGGCGTAAGTATACTAGACACTTCTTCAATATATCTTCCATCTGTTATAAAAACATTTTCTTTTCTTGTAATTAATAATATTCCTTCTGCTTTTATTTTTGTTAAATATTTTATATTTATTGGGTTTGCTATTATCATGCCTTGCAAGTTTAATCCTGCCATTTTATTTCTTAATGCTTGTAATCTATCATTCATTTTGAATATCATTCCTTCCATAGAAAAGCTTGAAATTAGTCTTTTCTATTGTTTTTTATTATATAATCCAAGTGTAAAAATATTTAATAGTATATTTACAATTATTGAATATGGTACAAAAATTACTACAAAAACGCTAACTGCAATAAAAGGTCCAAATGGTATATATTCATCTGTTTTCTTTATTTTAGTTACAAGTAAAAATATGCTTGAAATTGCTCCTATTAAAAATGAAATTAGTGCTATGATTATTATATTCGTAAGTCCAAAATATAATCCTAATGCTCCCATTAATTTTACATCTCCAAAGCCCATAGCCTCTTTACCATAAACTAAACCTCCCAAAAAAGTTATTGCTAAAAAAATTCCTACTCCGCACTAACATTCCAACAAACATATTTATAGAAATTGCCACATTTGAAAAGCCATATAAAAAAGCAAATATAAGGCCTATCTCAAACATCGTAAGATTTAATCTATTTGGTATTATTTGGTATTTATAATCTATAATAATTACACTAAAAAGCATTGGTGCTAATATTAAATATTTTATTAAATCTAAATTTTGTATAAATGTATTTTGAATACCATATTTATATAAAATTCCAATATATAAGATTGACATTATAATCATTAATATATAATTAGGCTTAAACTCTTTCTTATATTCTTTAAATAAATCTAAAGAAAACACTTTTTTATATTCTGAAAGTCTTTTATTCATCCAGTTAACAAATTCGCCAACAAATAGGCCGAACTATCGCAATTATTATGTAATAAAAAATATTTACATCATTAAAATACATTTTGCACATCCTTTACTAAAACTTTAAATCAGTTTCTTTTGGTATTTTACTTTTTATTTTATTTTCTAATGGTCTTTTCCACGCAGTATACCAATAATCCTTTTTATCTATTGGATCTACTAAAATGGTAAACATCTTACATGAATTTCCACCTATTATATCTGTAAAAATTTGGTCTCCAACAACAGCAATATTTTCTTCTTTAATTTTCAAAATATTTTTAACCTCCAAAAAGCCCTTTTTAAAAGGCTTTTTAGCAAATAACTTATATGGAATTTCTAATGATCTAGCTACTTTTTCTACCTTTCTTTCTTTATTTGAGTTTGTTAAAATATACATCCTTATTCCTTGTCCTTGCATATTTTTTGACCATTCAATTATATCCTCTGACAAATTTTTATTATAATCTATTAAAGTATTATCTACATCTAAAATTAATGCTTTTATTTTATTTTTTAATAAAAAACCTATTGTTATTTCTTGTACATTGTTAAAATATGCTTTAGGATATATATTCATTTTTAATCTCATTCCTTTCTTTTTCAAGGCTTAAAACTAGTGTATTTTTCATCTTATAAAAAAAATAAAATCCAACAAAATTACTTTTAATATTGTTCCAAACATTAAATTATAATTTACAATTTTTATTCCTCTTTTATTTATTTCATCATAACTTTTAGTTATTTCCTCTACATCACTTTCTTGTAATATTTTTGTTTCTTTCATATACTCTTCAGAAAGATATCTTGCTTTTATCATTGCATCATTTTCTAAATAACTTCTAACAAAATAATATACATAACTTAAAAATAACATAATATTTATATATAACATACCATTTTTTATAATTTTAAAAATGGCCAATACTGCAATTAAAGCAAAATACATAAAATATATGTTAGAAAAAATAAAATTAAATAATAATATTTTTCTATTTTGTTTAGAATGTAAACACTCATGCGCTATTGTTTGAATTCTTGTATAACTATTCTTTACATCTGCTATTATAATTTTATTTGTAACAGCAATATAAAGACAAGTTTTAGAATCTTTATTTTCTTCAATTTTAACATTATTATTATTTATTTTTCTTAACATTTGCGTACAAATTTCTTTATTAGACGGATATTTATCAATTTTACTATTTAATCTTTTCTCTTCATTTTTTGCATATGTTTCAAACTTTTTTATATTTACATCATAGATAATAGCAAGGATAATACTAAATACCACTAAAACTATTAATATAATTAAATAATTCATAAATTACCCCTAAATTAAGATATAACATTTCTAATAGTTTTGCTAACATCTGCCACAAGTATATTTATATAAATAGGAAGCTCTATGAACTTCCTAAACTTAAGCATATGCTTGATTTTTTCTGAATGGAAGTAAGTTTGTAATTTCGCCTCTTCCTGCTTTTTTTGCTTTTATTGCATTTTCTTGCTCTAATTCTTTACGTTGTTTATCTGCCATTGTTTCACAAATTGCTTTTTGATACGTAAAATGAGTATCTTGTGCAATTTTGTTCCAATTATAATTATTTCTAACTTTTGCTTTAGCCTTTTTAGCAATATTTCTATATAACTGTTGGTCAAATAAAAGCTCTAAAATTGAATCTGCTAAAGAATTGCTATTTCCACAATATGATTTCATTCCTGTTTCTCTATGATCTACAATTTCATTAAGTCCTCCAATATCAGATACAACAATTGGAACTTCTGCAAGCATTGCCTCTAAAGCAACTATTCCAAAAGGCTCGTATGTACTTGGAAATACTGAAATATCTGCTGCTTTATACATTTTTCCAACATCTTTGCCATTTAAATATCCAGCAAAACATACTTTGTTTCCTAAACCTAAATTATATACCTCTTGTTTAAGTTCATCAATCATTCCGCCTTTTCCTGCAATTACAAGTTTCGCATCATGATAATGCTCTAATATTTTAGGCATTGCTCCAATTAAATATTGTACACCTTTTTCATATACTAAACGACCCATAAATAAAATTATTTTTTCATTGTCCATAGCATATTTTCTTCTAAAATCATAATCTCTTTCTATACCCGCATAATTAGTTATATTAACTCCATTTGGTACAACATTTATTTTTTCGAAAGGCAAACCAAATAATCTTTGAAGCTCTGCCTTC
The DNA here is from genome assembly GCA_900556865.1 of uncultured Clostridium sp. Classification (GTDB taxonomy): domain Bacteria; phylum Bacillota; class Clostridia; order TANB77; family CAG-508; genus CAG-269. Next base: position 10,036 of record USQS01000005.1, read on the forward strand.
ATATAGTTACTATTTACAATAACTTCTGTAGCTTCATATGTTAACATCCACTCTGTGTCATTTATATATTTTTGCTCACGTTCTCTTATTCCACTATTTCTTCCTGCTTCTGTTGCATGAATAGTTGCAACTATTGGCATACTATATGCTTGTTTTAAAGTTTTTGCAGCATATGAAACTAGCCAATCATGTGCATGAATAACATCGAATTTTCCCTCCTTCGCTATTATTTCACCAACTTTTGCCACCATATTAAAATTAAGTTGCATTACCCAATCTATAAAATTATTTGAGTTTATCATAAAATTATCTACTCTATAGACTTTAACTCCTTTATCTAATTCAAAATATGGAGCATTTCCTTCTTTATAAGTTACAACTGTTACATCATGACCATCTTTAATTAATCTTTTAGATAAATCATTTACAACTCTTGCAATACCTCCTACAACTCTTGGTGGATATTCCCATGTTAACATTAAGATTCTCATCCTAAATCTTCCTTTCTAAAAATATTTTCTTATGTTCATCTTCCATTTTTTTACATTTTTCTATCCTATATTTTATACAAACAAAAGCAAAATGTAAATAGTTTTTGGAAAATTTGTTAAAAAATATTTTCTAAATTAAATGCATATTTATCTGCAATGTGTTCTAAAACAAAAACCGTCTTATTTAATTCACTTATTGCAAAATCAAAATTTCCTGTATTTGCAAGGCTTTTGCAAGCAGTGAAGTCATTTTCAACTTTTTCTAGTTCATCATGCTCTATATAATATGCAGAAGATTCATGAAACTTGTCTATTTTCTTTGTAATATTTTCTAAATTATTTTCAATTTCTGTTTTATTTGCCATTTCTAAATTAGATTTTAATGTAAATAAGTTTTCTTTTATTTCATCAACACATCTTTCAATATGATGTTGAGAAAAAAAATCTCCAAGTAAAACTATAATAATTATTACTATAGAAATTATTATTTCTTTATACATATTAACTCCCTTCTTTCTTCTGGCAGAAAATTTGTCCTTTGCCATCATATGTTACAATAAGTGCTTCTTCAGGTTTAAATCCAAATTTGTCTACTTGTATTTCTAACCAATTATAATCTTTTTCAATCTTCTTTAAATTTTCATTCATTACTTTTCCATCTATTACTAAATCATATGGTAAACCTTCATATTCAGGCATAATATTAAAATCTTCTGGTATTGTTTGTCTTTTATTTGGTTTTTGTATTACCGTTACTTGCCCACTTGTTTCTAAAATAGCGAATTCTACATCTCCTAAAGATGAAACATTTTTATCTCTTAACCTTTCTTGCAGCTCATTTAAAGTAAACCTTTCTTTTATAAGTGCCTTTTCATCTATTTTCCCTCTATAAATTAAAATCCTTGGTTTTCCGGCATATCACTTGTCTTGCTTTAATGCTTTTCATATTTAGTAAAGAAATTATTAAATGCATAACAAGCAAGCCTAAAATTGGAACAATTCCATTTGTTATTGGAACACCTGTATCAGTCATAGGAATTGAAGCTAAATCTGCAATCATAATAGAAATTGCAAGTTCAAATGGTTGAAGTTGACCTATTTCTCTTTTTCCCATAAAACGCATTACAATTAAAACTACAACATATAAAAAAATTGATCTAAAAAAATTAATAAGCATTTTTGTCTCCTTTTTATATTTTCAATTTATATAAAGTAATGACTTAAAATTGAAAACTTTCAAATTTGTTCTTATTTTCTCATTTTTTTAAAATTTTATTCTGTATTTAACATAGAAATTTATATTAAATTTCATTATATGAATAAAAATTAATTTATTGCAAAGAATATTTTTATACGTAAAATTGTTACATTATTAATCTTATAAAAAGGAGGTTTAGCTTTATGTCAAACGCTCAAAGTCAAACAAACGAGGCAAATGGAATAAGTACTGCTTGGCAAATAATTGGTAGACTAATTGCCGCAGCCGTAGTCCTTGCAATTACAGCATTCTTTACACCTGGATTTGCAATAAATAATATATGGTCTTTAGCAATTGCTGCTGTTGTATTAACTGTTTTAGACTATTTAATAATAAAATTTACTGGTCTTCATGCAAGTCCATTTGGTAAAGGATTTGTTGGTTTTGCTATTTCTGCAATTATACTTTATGCAACACAATTTTTTGTAGCAGGTTACACAATATCGTGGATGGCTGCAATCATTGGTGCCTTAATTTACGGTGTAGTAGACTATTTTTTACCAGGAAACCAACAAATGTAAAAAGGAATCTCAAACGAGATTCCTTTTTACTTATTTTCAAATTTTTATACCACTTCAACAAAAATGTTTAATTTTTCTCCATTAATAGATGTTTCTGTATAATTCTTTTTTGCTTCATCGTAAAAAACATTTTTAGCTAAAGTATCATGTTTAATTACATCTTCATATTTTTTTACAACTGCTTCTAAATCTTTATTGCCACCAACATAAAGATTAATATTATCCATAACTTCAAAACCACTTTCTTTTCTCATATTTTGAACTTTAGATAAAATTTCTCTTAAAAATCCCTCTTCTTTTAGTTCTGGTGTAATTTCAGTTTCAATAACAACACCAATTTCACCAGTTCCACTAAATGCAAACCCTTCTTTACCTTGCATTGTTATTAATAAATTTTCTTTAGATAAAGGAATTTGAACATCTTCTATCTCAATATATTGAATATCTCCTGCCTCTATTTTAGTAGCTAATTCCATTTGGTTAAATTCTGCTATTTTTTGTTTAATTATTGGAATTAGTTTTCCATATTCTCTTCCAAGTACAGGAAGGTTAGGTTTTATTTCAAAATTGACATAGTCTTTCATATCTGCTGCTAGAACAACTTCTTTAACATTAAGCTCATCTTTTACAATATCACTATAATATTCTGGAAGATTTTTAACAGATATAAGCATTTTTGATAATGGTTGCCTATTTTTAATATTAACAGAGTTTCTGCAACTACGTCCAAGTTTTACTATTGTGTAAGCTAAATCCATTTCTTCTTCCAATTTTGGATCTATTTCATTTTCATTTACTTCTGGCCATAAGCATAAGTGAATGCTTTCCTCTGCATTTTTATCTAAACCAACAACTAAATTTTGATAAATTTCTTCTGTCATAAAAGGAATATATGGTGCAGAAATTTTGCATAAAGTTACCAAAACTCTATATAAAGTAACATAAGCTCCAATTTTGTCATCAGTTAATTTAGTTCCCCAAAATCTTTCACGGTTTCTACGTACATACCAATTTGAAAGTTTATCTGTAAATGCTTCTATTTGTAAGCTACTTCCTGTAATATCATATTTATCAAGCTTTTCTGCAACTTCTTTTACTAATGTATTTAATTCAGAAATTATCCATTTATCCATTATATTATTTGATTTAAAATCTTTATATTCTAAAGGATTAAATTTATCTATTTCTGCATATAAAACATAGAATGAATAAACATTCCATAAAGTAGCTAAAAAGCCTCTTTGAGTTTCTTGCACATTTTCTAAAGACAATCTTGTTGGAAGCCATGGTGCTGAACATGTATAAAAATGCCAACGAGTTGCATCTGCTCCTACTGAATCTAGAAGAAACATTGGGTCAACTCCATTTTTCTTTGATTTAGACATCTTCTGACCTTTTTCATCTAATACATGACCTAATACAATGCAATTTTCAAATGGTGTTTTGTCAAATATACAGGTTGATATTGCAAGTAATGTATAAAACCATCCTCTTGTTTGGTCAATTGCCTCAGATATAAATTGTGCTGGAAAATGCTTTTCAAATTCTTCTTTATTTTCAAACGGATAATGGAATTGTGCATATGGCATTGAACCAGAATCAAACCAAACATCAATTACTTCTTTAAACCTTTCCATTGTTTTTCCACAATGTGAACATTTTAAATGAACATTATCTATATATGGTTTGTGTAATTCTATTTCATCTGGACAATCAATTGCTTTTTCTTTTAATTCTGCAATAGAACCAATACATTCTTGATGACCACACTCACATTTCCAAATAGGAAGTGGTGTTCCCCAATATCTATCTCTTGAAATTCCCCAATCTATAACATTTTCAAGAAACTTTCCAAACCTGCCTGTTTTAATTGTTTCTGGGTACCAATTTATTTTGTTATTGTTTGCAATTAAATTATCTCTTAATTTTGTCATTGCAACAAACCAACTTTCTTTTGGATAATATAAAAGTGGTGTATCACATCTCCAACAATGAGGATATGAATGTAAATGTTTTTCTTTAGAAAATAGTTTATTTTGCTTACTTAACCATTTACAAATATCTTCATTGCAATCTCTTACAAACCTTCCTGCCCATGGTTCAACCTCTTTAACAAAATTTCCTGATTTATCTACTAAATTTACAAATGCAATTCCATTCTTTTTAGCAACCAAACTATCATCTTCTCCATATGCTGGTGCTATATGAACAATTCCTGTACCATCTGTTAATGTTACATAATCTCCATGAATCACAACATAAGCTTTTCCTTCTGGTTTTGCAAAAGGCATTAAAGGTTCATATTCTGTTCCTAGTAGTTCTTCTCCTTTAAATTCTTTTATTAATTCATATTCTTTATCTTTTAAAACCGTATCAATTAAATCTTTTGCTAAAATATAATTTTCATATTTTGGTTCTTCTTCATTTCCAGCATTAACTCTTATTTCTGCATATGTGTATGTTTTATTTACGCATAACGCTAAATTTGAAGGAAGAGTCCATGGAGTTGTTGTCCACGCCAAAATATATGTGTTTTCTTTTCCTTTAACTTTAAATTTTGCAATACATGTTAAATCTTTTACGTCTTTATATCCTTGTGCCACTTCATGTGAAGAAAGAGCTGTTCCACATCTTGGGCAGTATGGCATTACTTTATGCCCTTCATACAATAATCCTTTTTTCCACATTTGTGAAATTCCCCACCATACAGACTCTATATACTCATTATGATAAGTTACATATGGGTGTTCCATATCTACCCAAAAACCTATTTGCTCTGTTAGTTTTTCCCAAACATTAACATATTGAAAAACACTGTCTTTACATTCTTTTACAAAATTTTCAACACCATATTCCTCAATTTGTTCTTTTCCAGAAATTCCTAATTTCTTTTCAATTTCTAGTTCAACAGGCAAACCTTGAGTATCCCATCCTGCTTTTCTGTCAACATGATATCCTTTCATTACTTTGTACCTTGGAATTATATCTTTCATAACTCTTGTTTCAACATGGCCAATATGTGGCATACCATTTGCTGTTGGTGGTCCATCATAAAATGTAAAATATCTTTTGCCTCTATTCATATTAAAATTCTTTTCAATAATTCCTTCTTTTTTCCATAATTTGGCTACTTCTTTTTCCATACCTACATAGCCTTTAGGTAATTCAACTTTTTTATACATATTAATCACAGTCCTTTCTAAAAAAACAAAAACGGACATTAATAACATTAGCACTTATTAAAACATTTTAAAGTCCGTGTCTTTGTTCGCGTGCGAAATTTGCTTCCACAAATTTCTATGCATTGCTATTTTTATATTATAGGAAGTTTGAAGGACTTTCCTATAATATAAAAAACAACTCATTTATCCTTTTATTAGGACGAAATGAATTGTTTCCGCGGTACCACCTAAGTTAGTAATTTTATTACTCTCTTAATCTTCTTTTAACGCAAGAATACGGCAAAGCTTACTATATTTCTGCTATGCAACTATTAAGGTGATAATTAAGATATTTATATATCTTATGGCTTTTAGCCAAAATAATTTTTACTTACTTTGCTTTCAGCATTTGCAAAGCTCTCTAAAAGATATTACATTATTTATATTGTCCTTAATTTTGTTTTTTATTATTTTGATGTTTTTACAGTTTCTTCAACTACTGGATAAACACTAACTTTTTTCTTATCTCTACCTTTTCTTTCAAATTTAACAGTTCCATCTACTAGTGCAAATAATGTATCATCACTACCAATGCCTACATTAGTCCCTGGATGTACTTTTGTTCCTCTTTGTCTTACAAGAATATTTCCTGCTAAAACAAATTGACCATCTGCTCTTTTAACACCTAAACGTTTTGATTCACTATCTCTACCGTTCCTTGTGCTACCTTGACCAACGTGATGTGCCATTTTTTTCAACTCCTTCCAGTTTAAAAAATTTATATCGTTTTATTAAATACTTTCCTACGCTTCTACTTTTTCTGCAACTTCTTTTTTGCTTTCAGCTTTTTTTGTTGCTGTTTTTATAGATGTTATTTCTACTTTAGTGTATGGTTGTCTGTGCCCTTGTTTCTTTCTTTCATTCTTTTTAGGTTTCATTTTGAAAACTATTATTTTTTTACCTTTACCATGAGAAACAACTTTTCCTTCAACCTTAATACCTTTAACATATGGATTTCCTACTTGTACTTTTCCTTCTTCTGAAAGTAAAACAACATTATCAAATGTAATTTTTTTACCTTCTTCTGCATTTAATTTTTCAAAAAATACAACATCTCCTTCTGCTACTTTGTATTGTCTTCCACAGCTTTCAATTATTGCGTACATTAAAAATGCACCTCCCTTATTTGTATACTCGCTAATCCTCAAAAAAGGTAGTTACTTATATTTATAACATTTAGTTACCTTGATTAAGCGGATTACAGTTAACTATTATACTATATAAATTCTAAATTGTCAACCAGTTTTTGGTAAATATTTTTCGCTTAAATCAAAACATCTTCCATATTTGATATTTGTCCTTTCTAAATGTTTAAAAATTATTTTCCTACTATTTCGTTTTGATTTTTATAAATACTGTTTTCATTTACATATCCCTTTACAGATGAAAGTGGGTATATAATTGTATTTTTTCCAATTATACAACCAGGATTTAAAACACAACCACATCCAATTTCTGTGTTATCTGCTAATATTGCTCCAAATTTTCTTAGATTTGTTTCTAATTTTTGATTTTTAAATCTTATTGTAACATTTGCCTTATCAGATCTTAAATTTGAAGCAATACTTCCTGCTCCCATATGTGCTTTATAGCCTAAAATTGAATCCCCCACATAATTATAATGTGGTACTTGAACATTATTAAATAATATTACATTTTTTAACTCCGTAGAATTTCCAACAACAGCATTTTTTCCTATTATTACATTTTTTCTAATATATGCAGAATGTTTTACATTAGCGTTCTCATCTATTATACATGGACCTTCTATACAAACTGTTGGTGCAATTGTAGCACTATTTGCAACCCATACATTTTCTTTTATCTCTTTAAAATTTTGCTTATCTAATTGTTTTCCTAAATTAATTATAAAATCTCCTATTTTAGGTAAAACCTCCCATGGGAATATAGCCCCCTCAAAAATAGTTTTAGCCATAGTTTCTTCTAAATTCAATAACTTTATAACTTTCAATTGTTCCAAATTATTTTCAGTTACCATTTTTCTCCCTCCTTATGTTTCTATTAAAACACATTTCTTTTAATTTATCAACCATTTTCAATAATTTAACGAACATAATAAACTATAGACTTTTTATAAAAAATAATGTAAAATATTACCATAGCTTTAAAAGGAGAATAAAAATGTTTTTAAATTATACTGTAAAAAAACAAGAAAAAATAAATTTAATATTAAAAAACGAACTTCAAATTTCTTCTAGATTGCTTTATAAATTAATAAAAAATAAATTAGTATATCTAGATGGAAAAGCTGTAGATACAAGAATATTAGCAAATGTTAATGATACAATTACCATTGACCTAAATTATAATGAAGAAAACTCTAACATTGTAGCAACAAAAATTGACTTAAATATTATCTATGAAGATGAAGCATTTATTGTTTTAAATAAGCCATCTGGAATTGCTGTACACCCATCTATTTTACATTTTGAAGATACACTTTCTAATGGCGTAAAATATCATTTTGATCAAATAAATTTACACAAAAAAATAAGACCTGTAAACCGTTTAGATTTTTATACTTCTGGTCTAATTGTTTTTGCTAAAAATGAATATATTCAAGAAAGTCTAATTAAACAAATGAAAGAAAAAATATTCAAAAAAGAATACCTTGCTTTAGTTCATGGTAATTTCACTAAAAAACAAGGTATTATAAATAAACCAATTGCTAGAAAAGAAAATAGCATTATTGAAAGATGTATTTCTGAAAACGGAAAACCCTCTATAACACATTTTGAAGTTGTTCAAGAATATGAAGGATTTTCTCTTGTTAAATGCATTTTAGAAACAGGGCGTACTCATCAAATTAGAGTACATATGTCATCAATTGGACATCCTTTAGTTGGAGACACCTTGTATAGTTCAAAATCCGAACCTTTTACTGGTCAAGCTCTTTCCTGCATTAAGCTCCAGTTTAACCACCCTATTTCAAACACACCTTTAACATTTACTCAACACTCTTTAGGCTTTCAATCATATCTATCTTCTTTAAAACAAAATGAATAATACTATTTACAATAAATGAAAATATACATGTAATTATTGCTGAATATATATAACTAATAGGTTTGATATTTTTTATAAATCTTAATTTATCAATCTCAACACTTTGAACTATTGCCGTTGTTAAAAAAGCCCCAAATATCATTCCTAACAATACACCTATTATTGTAAAAATAATATTTTCTTTATTTATATAATTATCTACTTCTTTGTCAAAAAAGCCTAAAACTTTAAGTGTTGCAATTTCTCTTGTTCTTTCTCCTATATTTATATTTGCCAGGTTATACAAAACCACAAATGCAAGCATTGCAGAAGAGACAACTAAAATTACAACAACATAGTTCATTGTTTTTAGCATATCACTTATTGCTTTAACAAGACTTGTTACAACTGTACTTGAAGCTACTCCATCTATTTTTAAAATATCTTCTAGCATTTTGTTTCTTTCATCTTCTGATATATCTTTTGTATTTATAAACAACATATTTGTTGAATAGCTTTTTATGTTTTTTTCATAAAAAGCTTTACTCATATAAACATAATGAGAAACATAATTTTCAACTATTGCATTAACCTTAAAAGTATATTCTATATTATCACTACTGGCAAATGTAATTTCATCTCCCTTTTTTATACTTAAGATTTCAGCTATTTTATCTGTTATTATAATGCCATTTTCTGGCAAATTCACAATTTCTTTTGTATCAATATCTATTAAATTACATGACTTTTTAAAACTTTCTCCATCTTCTGGTACAAATACTGTCACATCATAATTCAAGTTATTATTTTTTATATTTCCTGTTGTTGCTTCTAATTTACAATAACTTTTAATATTTTGACTTTCAGATAAATATTTTTCAAGTTCATCTAATCCATTTGTGTTTGCAAGTGTTATTGTTTGGTCATAAGTAAATATTTTTCCAAATTGAGAATCCGGTATATCTGCTACAGAATCTTTTATACCAAAGCCAGTAAGCATAAGTCCTGTACACCCTGCAATTCCTACAATTGTCATTATAGCTCTTTTTTTATACCTAAAAATATTTCTTATTGTTACCTTTTTAGAAAAAGTCAATTTTTTCCAAATAAAGGTTACTCTTTCTAATAAAACTCTTTTTCCATTTTTAGGTGGCTTTGGCCTCATCAAAACTGCCGGCATTTGCTTTAATTCTTTTATTGCAACATAAATAGTTGCTCCAACAATACAAATAACAGCAATTATCAGACCCATTAATCCTATATCTAACCTATAGCTTACATAAAATACTGGAACTGTATAAATTAGTGAATATAGTATCCAAACAATATTTGGAAGTAAATAAAAGCCAACACTCATTCCAATAGCTCCACCTATTAAACAAGCAAGTGAGGCATATAAAATATATTTTGAAATTATTTGCCAGTTATTATAACCAAGCGATTTTAATGTACCAATTTCAATTCTTTCTTCTTCAATCATTCTTGTCATTGAAGTTAAACTTATTAATACTGCAACTAAATAAAATACCATAGGAAATATTTTTGAAATATTCGTCATTGTTTTAATTGCATCAAATATGTTCGAATATCCCCCATTGTCCGCCCTTTTTGTTATATACCATTTTGCTTTTTCAATTTTATTTATTTCATCTCTTGCTTCATTTATCTTGTTTTGTGCTTCATTTAACTGTTTTTCCGCCTCTTTTTTTCCATCTTCATATTCAGTTTCTTTTTGGTTAAGTTCATCTTTTGCTTTTTGTAATTTTTCTCTTCCTTCTGAAATTTCTTTTTTCCCACTATTCAATTTGCTATATGCCGTTTTTTTGCCACTTTCCAAACTACTTTTTTGTTTGTTTATTTCATCTTTTGCTTTAGCTATTTCATTTTTACCTATTGTAATTTTATCTTCTGCATTTTGTAAATTGCTCTGTATTTCTTGTTTTTGAGTTTCTAAACTTGTTTGTTTACCTTCCAAAATAGTTATATTTAAATCAATTTGGGTTGTATCGCCTCCTATATTTTGCAATTGATTTTTTTGAGTTCTTAATTGTTCTAAATTTTCTTTTACAGTATTTAACCCCTCATCAATTTTTTTAATTCCATCCTCTGCCTCTTTTTTACTTTTTTGAAGTTTCTCTTCTCCATTTTTTAATTCTGTTTCTTTTTCTTTAATTTTATTTTCCGCATTATTTATTTCGTTTTGAGCCTCTTTAAATTGTTTTTCTAATTTATTTTCTTCAGTTTTTATCTTTTTTTCAGAAGCATTTATTTTTCTTTCAGAACTTGAAATTTCTTCTTTTGCTGCATCTAACTTGGTTTTGGCATCTTCCAATTCTTGATATGTAGACTGCTTTTTTTCATCAAATTCTTTTTGAGCACTATCAACTTTTTCATTTGCTTTATCTTTTAATTCATTATACCTTGCCATTTCTCTTTGACTTTTTATTTCTTCTATTTTTTCATTTGCATTGTCTATAAGTTCTGTATATTTTTCACTATTTGTTACATAATTTTTTGCATTTTTAACTCTAATTCCAATTTCACTATAATAATTTATATCTATTATATCTTTAGTGTATATAAAAAAGCCTATGTTTCCACTCCCAAGAGATGTATTTCCTCTTTCACTTGAAATATATAGTGGTGAATTGGCAATTCCAACAATTTTTAATTCTTTAACCTTAAAATCTGGATTATCATCTTCATTTTTGTCTTCATTTTGCAAAATTATAGTTTTTCCAATATAATTTTTAAAATCTTCGTCTAATATTGTATAATTTGAATCCAATAAACATTCATTGTCTTTTTCTGGAAGTCTACCATACACAACACTTGGAACATTTATATTCTCATTATATTCAATTACTTTTACTATACTCTCTTTCTTATCTAAACTACAAATGCTATCTTTTGTTTGAATTCCATAGACATTTTCAATTTCTGGAATTTTCTCAATTGATTTTATATCTTCATCTTTCAAACCTAATGTTGAAACAACATCTATATCGAAAACTTTATTATCATTCATATATCTATTTAATGTATCTAACATATCTGGTCCTGTTGCAACAAGCCCAGAATAAAAACCAACGCCTAAAAAAGCCATTACAAGTATAGAAATAAACCTTCTTCTTGTTTTTATAATTGATTTAAAGCTATTTTTTATTAAAGATTTTTTCATTTATAAAACCCTTTGCTACTATTTACAGTCTTAAATTTGCTTAATATTTATTTTCACTATTTAACTGTTAATTGTAACATCCTTTCATTATAGATTATTAGTTACCATTCTATTTCCTCTATTGGTTTTGGATTTTCATTTTTCTCAATTTTCTCTGCCATACCGTTTTTAAAATGTATTACCTT